>JAJBUC010000089.1:5126-25155 GCA_020860545.1 Oscillospiraceae bacterium
GTGTGAAATGATGCATCTGTACGACAAGTTTTTCGGGGAATACGGTCAGGTGGTGGCACAAATCCTCCTTACGGGTGAGGATGTGCAGGACCCCCTCCGCGCCGCAAACCTCTACGCGACCTTTACCGCGCTCATGGAGCTCGGGTGCATTCCTGTGGTCAATGAAAACGACTCGGTCTCCTCCGCTGAGATTGAGACCGGCTCCGCCAAGGTGCTCGGCGACAACGACACGCTCTCCGCGATGGTCGCAAGCCTCTGCAAAGCGGATCTGCTCATTCTGCTCACGGATATTGACGGGCTTTATGACGACGACCCGCGCAAAAATCCGGATGCCAATCTCATTCGGCGGGTGGAGGAGATAACGCCGGCGCTGCACAATGCGGCAGGCGGAACGGGTTCCTGGCGCGGGACCGGCGGCATGTACACAAAATTGACCGCTGCGGAAACCGCCATGGCTGCCGGCGTGGATATGGTCATCGCAAACGGCGGTCAGATGCATCTCCTGTACGATATTGTGGCGGGGAAAGAAGTCGGCACCCGATTTGTAGCATGTAAAAATGAAAGGTGTGAGCTGAAATGACACAGATGGAACAGCAGGGGCAGTGCGCAAAGGCAGCCGCCGCTGTGCTGGCGGTGACCGACACCGCAAAGAAAAATGAGGCGCTGGAGAAGATTGCCCTCGCGTTGGAGCGGCGCCGGGGCGAAATTCTCGCGGCAAATGCCGCCGATATGGAGGCCGCGCGTATGGCGAATATGCGCCCGTCGCTGCTCGACCGGCTGTTGCTGAGCGACGAGCGTATCACGGGTATTGTGGAGGGTGTCCGGCAGGTGGCGGCGCTGCCTGACCCCATCGGAGAAACCGTGCGCATGACCACCCGACCGAACGGCCTGACCATCGGCAAACGCCGTGTGCCGATGGGCGTGATCGGTATGATCTATGAGGCGCGCCCCAACGTCACGGTGGACGCCGCGGTGCTCTGCCTGAAATCGGGCAATGCCTGTCTCCTGCGGGGCGGAAAAGAGGCGTTTCAGAGCAATATGGCCTTCGTCGGCGTCATGCGCGACGCGCTTACGGAGGCCGGTCTGCCCGCAGACTGTATCAATCTGGTACAGGATGTTTCGCGTGAAAGCGCCACTGAGATGATGCACCTGACGGGTTATCTGGATTTGCTGATTCCGCGCGGCGGTGCGGGGCTTATCCGCTCCGTGGTGGAAAACGCCCGCGTGCCGGTGATTGAGACCGGCATCGGCGTGTGCCACGTCTATGTCGATAAGGACGCAGACCTTGCCATGGGCGCGCAGATCATCCAAAACGCAAAAACGACCCGTCCGTCGGTCTGCAATGCCGCCGAGTGCCTGCTGGTACATGAGGCGGTGGCGGAGGCGTTTTTACCGCAGGCGTGGGCGCTGCTGCGCGAGAGCAATGTGGAGCTGCGCGGCTGTGCGGAGACGCAGAGAATTTTGGGCGACACGGTTGTCCCTGCGACCGAGCAGGACTGGGATACGGAGTTTGGGGACTATATCCTTGCGGTCCGTGTCGTGCAGGATGTGCAGGAGGCCATTGCGTTTATCAACGCGCACGGCTCCGGCCACTCCGAGTGTATTGTCACTGCGAATTACTTTACCGCAAATGAATTCTTAAACGCGGTGGACGCAGCGGCGGTCTATGTAAATGCCTCCACCCGTTTTACCGACGGGTTTGAGTTTGGACTGGGCGCGGAAATCGGAATTTCCACCCAGAAAATGCACGCCCGCGGCCCCATGGGACTCGAGGAGCTCACAAGCTTTAAATATGTCGTGTACGGCACAGGGCAAATTCGATAGGGAATGAATATTGAGGGCAGCATTTATGGCTTTTTATAGAACATTTCAAAGAAAAAGCGTTGGCAAACCGATATTTACGATTTTTATACATATTCTTTCTGAGGGGAGCCGCAAAAGCGGCTCCCCTCAGATTTATGCTTGAATTTCAATGGCACGACCTTCGGAGAAGAACCAGAGGACACAGCGGGCGACCGGTTTTCCTGTCATGGCGGTAAGCGCTTCGGCATAGGCGGCAAGCTGCGGGCGGTAGTCCTCCGCGCGCTGTTCTATGGCGCTGCCGTAGACGTGGTCGGTTTTGAAATCGACCACGGTTATGCCGTCTGCTTCCTCTATAAAGCAGTCGATCACACCCTGCAGCATGATCTCCTCCCCCTCCCCCGCCTCGGGATAGTATTTTCGGGCCGGGGTCAGAATGGAAAATTTAAATTCACGGCGCAAGGAAGGCGCATGCTTCACCCGCTGCCCGAGCGCGGAGGAAAAGAACGCGGCAATCTGCTGTGGATTGACCGCCTCCCGCTGCTCCGGAGAGAGAACTTGCAGCTCCAGCAAAGGAGCAAGCTGCGCTGTAATCTCGGACGCTTTGTCCGTCTTTGCGTAATCAAGAACCTGCCTGGCAAGGTGCAGGGCTGTCCCCTTTTGCGCGGGGGTCAGTCCCAATGTTTCCTGCGCAAAGCGCGGGCGGGCGGGTTCCTTTTCACGCGGCTGTTTCGGCGCCTCTGCAGCGATCTCCTGATCGAGCAGCCGCCCCTTGAGCTGCGTGACCGTGAGTTTCGACGGAATATTCTCCACTGCCGCATAGGGGTACTGCCAACGAAACCGGGCCGCGATCTCTGCCGCATCCTCCATCGTTTCCGCCTCCGTGTCTGGCGTAACCGCGCGCGGCGAACGGTGCTCCGGCGCGGCACATTCCTGCATGTCGAGCCATCGAATATCCCACGGGGTGCCAAACGTGTCCTCACAGCCGATCCACGCCATGCCGGCAATCTCGCGCAGCTGTGCGGCCTCCGGGCGCGGCAGGACGGAGAGCAAAATCCACTGCGCCACGTTGTTGCAGCCGAGCAGTGCCTGTGGCTCGACCGGGCATCCCGCGTCCGGCGCAAGCTTTTGCAACTCCCTGGCCCCCTGTGACAGGGCGCAGACAAGCACAAGCTTCTCTTTTGCGCGTGTCATGGCGACATATAGAAGGCGCATCTCTTCTGCCAGCATCTCGCACTCCAGTTGCCGCGCCACCGCCTGCCGCGCGATGGTTGGGTATGCTACCATCCGCGCCGCATCCAAACCCTTCGGCCCAATCCCCAGCTTTGGATGGAACAGGATGGGACGGGTGAAATCCTGCCGGTTGAATTTGCGCACAAGCCCGCACAGAAACACCACCGGGAATTCCAGGCCCTTGGAATGGTGAATGCTCATCATCCGCACGCCGCCCGCGGTTCTCCCTGTGGACGGAAGCGGCGGCTGCTTCCCGGAACTCTGCAGGCGGTCGATATAGCGCAGAAAGCCATATAGCCCGCGGTGTCCCGCAGCCTCCGCGCTGCGCGCAAGTTCCGCGAGGGCCAGCAGATTCTCCTGCCTTCTCTCCCCTTCCGGAAACATGCCGTAAACGCCGAGCAGATTTGTCCTGTCGTAGACCTCCCAAATCAGCCGGTAGCAATTCCAGTCCTGCACATGAAAGTGCATCTCCTCCAGTTCCCGTAAAAACGCGGCACAGTCTGCGGCACCTTGCGCTGCGCTCTGCTCCACCGCTGTGTAAAAATCCACGCCTTCCGCCGCCTGCGCGCGGAGTTCTGCCAGTCGATCCGCCGAAAAGCCCCAGATCGGGGAACGCAGCACAGAAATCAGCGGCACATCCTGCCGGGGGTTGTCCATGATCTGCAGCAGCGCAAGTGCGACAGAAATCTCGGTCGCGGCAAAGAAGTCATCGCCGCCCTCCGCCTGCCATGGAATATCCTGCTCACCGAGGGCGCGCGTGTAGTACGGCAGCTGCGACCCGGGGGCACGCAGCAGAATCACAATGTCGGACGGCGTGACGGAGCGCATACCGCCCTGCCCGTCGGTGCAGCGAAAGCCCTCATCCAGCATATTGCGGATGCGGCGGGCTGTAAACCGCGCATCCTGCAGGTCGCGCGTGGGGTGCTCTTCTCCCTCCTCCGGCTCGCAGTTTTTCCCATCTTCCTTTAAGTTCAGCACATCCAGCTCTACCGCATAGCCATCGCCGGGCGGGAATACCGCACCGGGGTAGAGCGCTTCGGTTTCGGTATAGTCCATTTCACCGCACTCTACCGACATGATACTGCGGAAGACATCGTTTGCCCCCTGCAGTACCTCCGCTCTGGAGCGATAATTCTGCGAGAGGATGATGCGCCGCGGCTCCCCTGCCTCGGCGTCTTTCCGGTCACGAAAGGAATGGTATTTCTCCAAAAAGATACCGGGGTCGGCCAGACGAAACCGGAAGATCGACTGCTTGACGTCGCCGACCATAAAGAGCTTTCTCCCGCCGTCGGAGAGGGCGGAGAAGATCTCATTTTGCACCTCGTTGGTGTCCTGATATTCATCGACCATGATCTCCGCATACCGCGCGCTCCAGCGCGCGGCCAGCTGCGCGTCCGACCGCAGCAGGCGAACGGTGAGGTGCTCCAGATCGGAAAAGTCCAACAGTCCGCGCCGGTTTTTCTCTTTGGTGTACGCATCCTCCAAGTCCTCCAGAAGCGCGACGAGCGCGCGTATGGCGGGGGCCATACTGTTCAGGTCGCCGAGCAGCTGGGCGCTGGAATCGGCAAAGCGGCCCTCCAGTTTTTTCATGCGGTCGGCGCAGTTTTTGCGCACGACCTTGAGATGCTCGGCTTCCGCCGTGCACACGACGCCTTTTTTGCTCCCCGCACGCGGAAAGGCGATGGGAAGCGCGTCCCGCGCCGCATCCCAGCCTGTTTCCGCAGCGGTGTGAAAGGCAGCCAGATGCTCAATGGTGGCGGCGATACTGCCCGCATAATTTGCCACAAGGATATCGTCGCACGCGGAGAGCTCCAGCATGGCCTCCATCCGCTTGCACCAATAATCTGCCTGACGCGCCGCGTCCTCCAAAATCACTTTGCCCCATAGGGTTTCGGCGGCATCCCGCTGCCCTGTGCCGGAAAACTGCTCCACCTGTGCCTGTAACCATGCGGCGGGATTCGGGTGGCTCTGTACCTGCGCGCGTATCTCCAGCGCGATGCGGATGAGCTGGCTGTCGTCGCGCCCGGCTGCCATGGTATCCACCAAAAGGGAAAACGCCGGGTCGGACTCAATGCGCTCATACCGCGCCTCCAGCACGTCGGTGAGCGTGTCGAGCAGCAGCAGCTCGGATTGCTGCTGATCACAGAGGGCGAAATCGGGGCTGATGTCCAGAAGGTGCCCGCACTCCCGCAAAAACGCGGCACAGAAGGCGTGTACCGTTGAAATTTGTGTCTCAAATACCCGCGTCGCCTGTCGGCGCAGGTGGCGGTCCGCCGGATTGCGGGCGATACGCGCGCTCAGCTCCTGGATGATTCTGTCCCGCAGCTCCGCCGCCGCCGTTTTGGTATAGGTGATCACCACAAAGCGGTCGATATCAATCCCTTCGCGCGTCACACGGTCCAAAAGCCGCTCCACCAGAACGCGGGTTTTCCCGGAGCCCGCAGCCGCAGAGACCAGTAGCGCGCCGCCCCGGCTGTCTACAACCGCCTGCTGCTGTTCGCTTAGAGAAAAACTCATCTGTCGCCCTCCTGTGCTTCCCCGCGCGCGGACAGGCTTTCCCAGAAATGCTCTCCGCGCATGGAAGTAAGATAGCGCGTGTGATCCGCGCCGCTCCCGTCTTCAAAGTGGCAGGCGGCGGCATAGTCACACCAGTGGCAGGCATTGTCGTCTTTGCTGCGCCAGAATGGGTCGGCTGTGATATTCCCCGCCGCAAGCTCTGTGCCGATCTCCTGTAAAATGTGCGCGGTATGCGCTTGGAGCTTTCCCATCCGCTCCATATCCACCAGTGCCGCACCGCTGATAGCGCCTGTTGTCTTGCTGAGCCGTACAGGCAAAAAACGGAAGTCGCCTTCGCCGATATGCTCCATCGCCGCCAAGACATCCGGGTCATCCAGAATCAGGCCCTTTCGGCACAGTTCCCTGTCCACCTTCCGCCGTCTTTCCGCGTCGGTCATGGCGCTGCTCCCTGCGACGACTGCGTCCCGCGCGGGCAGATAGAGCACGCCCGCCGGTACAATCTCCTTCCCATAGATCGTCCCGCCTTTTTCCTGCAGGGTAAAGAGATAGAGCAGCATCTGCATGCCCATGCCGTTCCAAATGTCGGTCAGGTTAAAGCTCTTGCGTCCCGTCTTATAATCCACCACACGCAGGTAAAGCTTGTCCCCCTTCACCCAGCCGTCCACGCGGTCGACAAAGCCGGAGATACTGACGGTGATACCGTTCTGCTCAATTTCCACCGGCGGCAGGTCGCCCTTTTCGCGAAAGCCAAGCTCAAAGGAGAGCGGGGTGAAATCAGACGCCGCCAGCTCCTCGGCGACATTCTCCACCACCGCATATACCGACTTGATGAGCCGCCTGAAAAGATAGCGAAAGCGCGGAGTTTCCGCCTCCAGCCCACCCAGCTCCTCAGCGACATAGCGATCTACCACCGACTGCACGAGTGCCCTGTCCGGCGTTAAGGTTGTACGGAATACATGCTCGAGGACATAGTGCATAAACGTGCCGTATTCCGGTGCCTGAAATCCGGCGGACCTTCTCGCCTCGGCGCGCAGACCATACTGCATGAAATAGGAAAAATGGCAGGCCTGAAAGCGATCCATACGGGACGCGGACATCGGCACACGCACGCCGTAGAGCGCCTCCGTCATCGGGCGGGTCAGTGCGCCGCGCCCGGTCGCCTTACACCGATCCAGCCGCGCCGCCTGGGGGGCATATTGCGGTATCTGTGTCAGCGCAGCGTACACAGCGGGGATGCGACCGGCGAGTTCCAGCGCCGGACGGGGCGCGGCAAGGCGCGGCAGAGGAGCGGCAGAGGTATCTGTCGTCAAAGATGGAAACAACGCGAGTAACTGCCGCACCAGAAAGCAGCCCTGCCGCTCCCCTCCATCACCACCTGTATGCGACCAGCTGAGGGAAAAATGCGACGACGGCAGCGCGCAGGTTTCATACAGAATGGTCATCTCACGCGGCAGCTTTTCCCGCGCCCCCGGCGCAAGCTCCATACCAAAGGAGGCGAGCAGTGTGCGGTCATCCTCATTGAGCAGCCCCGGCGCTGCAGTGACACGGGGCACCGCGCCGTCGTCCGCCCCCAGAAAGAACAGGGCGCGGCACGGCTTGTGCGCAAGGCGCGGCATTTCACCCGCCTGCACACGGTCCAGGGAAACCGGAATGCTCCCCACGTCATACTGCGAAAGGACCAGTGTAAAGAGTCCCGCGAATTCCTCCAGCTCCATCGGCGTGTCCGACAGGATGACCACTGCCTGATCAAGCGCCCCGCAGACGATCTCCCAGAGCTGAAGGTATTCCTCCGAAAGGGCGAGCGCGCCCCGTGCCTTCAGCGCTCCGGCACGCTCGGTCAGTCTGTTTGGGAAGTCAATTTCAATGAAAAACCGGTATAGCGCAAGCGCATGGCCGCGGCCCGTCTGGTCCTTGCCCCGCCGCAACCGCTCCAGCGGCTCGATCAGGGCGCGCCGTGCGGTATCCAAACGCATGACCAGCGCTTGATCACGCTCCGTCATCGGCAGACCAAAGCCCCGCGGATGCATGTTCCAGCTAGCTTTCTGCGTCCAGCGGCTGCCGCGGATCTCCCACTTGTACGCATAGTTTTCCAGCAGCTCGCTCTCCTCTCGTGAAAGACCGGAGAGCCCCGTTTTCAGATAAGTAATGACCTGCTCATATCGGTAGCCGCCTGTTACAGCATGCAGCGCGGCGGACAGAAACGCCATCACCGGCTTTTCCATGATATCCTCCATCCGGCTGAGGAAAAGCGGGATCTCGTAGCGCGCAAAAACCAGTTCCAGCAGTGCCGCATATTCCGTCATATCACCCGCTGTGACCGCGATATCACGAAAGCGGTACCCTTCCTCCCGTACCAGCCGCAGGATTTCAGCCGCGACATATTCTACCTCTGCATACGGTGCCGGCGCTTCATAGAGACACAGGCCATCCGCCTCGCCCACCCATAACGCCGCATCCTGAGCAAACAATGCGCGTTCCATATGGGAAAGGGCCGCTTCCTTCTCCCGGCGCGGCTGCTCAAGCGGTATGATCTCATATCCTGTTCCGGCGCGTGCGGCAAGCCGAATGAGCTTTTGGGCGGTACGCCGCGCGGCGGAAAAGATGCCGGTGCCGTCCTCGGTTTCCTCCGCATGGTCACAGGTGAGGGAGACCGTCACATGTGCCGCCTGTTCGAGTAGCCGGGCAAGCACCGCCTGCTCCTGCGGGGTGAAATCGGTAAAGCTGTCCAGATAGAATGCTTTGCCTCCGGCCCAGCCGGATGTATGAAGCGCATCCGCCAGCCGGGTCAGACGGTCACGGGGATCTGCGCCCTGCCGCGCGGTCAGTGCGTCATATGCGCCGAAGATAAGGCCCATGTCACGCAATTTCTCGCCGGATGCGCCGCTCTCCTCCCCCGCCGTAAACAGCGCGTTCGGGGTGACGCAATAGCTCTTTAGCTCGTCCACCGTAGCGAGCATACCCTGCAAAAATGCAGGCTTGCGGGAGGCCGCGGAGAAGACGCGCAACTGATCGGACACGGACTGTACGGCAAGGCGCATCAGCAGCGTCCGGCCGCCCTGATCCAGCGTTTCCACCGCCAGACCGCCGGACACGGCAAAAACCCGTCCCGCCAGCCGGCTGAAGGAGAGCACCTCTGCATATTGCGAGACGGCACTGCCGCCTTTCCGGCAAAGCGCCCGCTCTGTATCGTGGGAATACTGCTCGGGCACAATGATAATCTGCGTGCATGTCCGATTCTGCGCAGCAGCGGACAATATGTAGTCTGTTTTTCCGGTTCCAGACCTACCCAGTAACAGTGTTAGCACACATCCCCCTCCTTTTGAGGCTATTATAGCACATCAGGTCGAAAAGACAACTGCAGCACAAATAGAAAACCCCCGAAACGCAACAGCGTCCGGGGGGTAAAACGTGTAAAATGAACACGTGAATGTTTGGTCTGCATCCCCGCAAAAGGCAGTTGCCTCATTGCGGGGAGCAGTGTAAAGAGAGAAATGAGAAAGAGAAAGAAATAAGATGTTGTTCAGTTTCCTGACATTAATAAGGATACCATGTTCACCCAAATTTTGGTGTACAAATTGAAAAAATACTATGAACAATTTATGAATTAGGCAATGCTTATCCTCCTCGATAATATAATCCGCAATGGCATTTTTCCTTTATTATTGTACGGTCTTTATCGAATATAGCTCTCTTATCAATTCGCGTTCTTCATTGGTAACTATCGTAATGTATATAACACAATGGGCAAGCCCCTACATATAGGACAAATCAAAGCCCGTATTATTTTTTCGAAAATTCGACAAAGACAAAATCACTTTGACAATAGAAACGCATTGTGATATTATTCAACCATGGATAATTAACCAAGGTTAAACAATAAATGTGAGGTGATACAATGGCAAGGCCCAACAATAATTACAAGCCAAAGAAAAAAGAGTTGCTGAGAATTGCGTTGGATTTGTTCATTGAGAAGGGATATGAAAACACGACTATTACAGAGATAATGAAAGCTGCCGGATTGACCAAAGCGGGTATGTATCACTATTTTTCATCGAAAGAAGAAATGCTTGACGAGGCAATCAGTTCCATCATTGAACAGGATATAAGCAATTTGCGCCGTGAAATGCTCAAATTAAGTGTAGAGGAAAAAATGATTTTATTTACCAAAGGAACCGCTACACTGTCAGATTTAATGCAAAAACTGCTCAATATCAAACAGAGCGCAGATGCTTCATATGCCGCATATCGTATCCGCGAAAAAACCATCCATGCAAACATACCTGTACTGGAGGAAATAATTATTGAAGGCAATGAACTCGGCATATATAATATCGAATACCCGAAGCAAGCCGCAGAGTTTTTGGTACTATTAGGAAGAGCAATCGTCGAACCTCATATCCTTCCAGACGCAGACCGCGAGGAAGCACAAAAACGTGCTGCGGCATATTTACAGCTTATACAAAGGTGGCTCATTCCCCCTGCACAGCACTTTGTTGACATACAAACCGTAATTTTTGAGGAGATCACAGGAGAAAACGAATGAGAAAAAGTGCTATACTTAAAGTAGTGAAGAGAATATTAAAAATATTATGTGCGTCAATTTTGATTTTTTCGCTACTTGTTACGACTGCCGTTTTCATTCGTAGTCCCGGGGTAATAGAGCCCTATGTTGATGAAAACAATAATGTATTGACGGAGAGTATCTCAGAAAAGGTGTTTGTGGAAATTAACGGCGTGGAACAAGGTATGATTATTACAGGCAAAAGCACAAAAAACCCGGTTATCCTTTTCGTCCATGGTGGCCCCGGTATGCCGGAATACTTTCTGTCCGACAAATTTCCGACTGGCTTAGACGAACATTTTACAGTGTGTTGGTGGGATCAGCGAGGCGGGGGTCTTTCGTATAGCTCCGACTTAGAGGCGGACAATATGACGGTTGCCCAGCTCGTTGATGATACGATAGCCGTTACAAATTACCTGCGGGAAAAATTTGGTCAAGATAAGATATATTTGATGGGTCACTCATGGGGAACCTTTATTGGAATACAGGCAGCGGCAGAAGCACCACAACTATATGCTGCATATATTGCCATCGCCCAAATAACAAATTCATACGAATCCGAGCAAATTGCGTATAGTTATATGCTTGAACAATATGTAAGTATGGGAAACAGGAGTATGGTTAAGAAGTTTTTAAGCTATGCTGGCGAGGTGCCGGGTACTTTTGCCAATGACTATCTTACAAGCTCTCTGCGAGATGAAGCTATGCACAAATTGGGAATCGGCACGACACGCAATATGACCTCCGTAATATCCGGTGTGTTCTTCCCTGTCTGGTGGTGCCGTGCTTATACGGTCACTGAAAAAATCAACATTTGGCGCGGTAAGGCCGTTCTGAACACAACCGGCCTGTGCGGCGAAATGTATTCGACTGATATTACAGAACTGATTCCGAGCTTGGATATACCAATCTATTTCATTAGCGGAATATATGACTATACGGTATCTTATAAGCTGGCAAACGATTATTATGGACAAATAGAAGCACCTATAAAAGCCTTTTATACTTTTTACGACTCTGCACATAGCCCTATATTTGAAGAGCCAGAAAGGTTTGTACAGATACTGGTTGAGGATGTACGGAACGAGCAAACCGCACTATCAGATTTTGGGCAATAACAGCATTCCCTGTGCAATGTTTCCAGCCTTGTTTACCAGATCGATATTATGGTCAGCGGGTTTCCAACGTCATTCATTGAAATCTGGAAATACCTCCTCTATTGGAGGACTTTTCGCAGTATCCATCCTTCCGCGCCCCGCAAGTGCGGCGTTCAGACCCTGGACATTGAGTTTATCCGCAATAAATGCTGCCTGCTGTGCGCTGAGCGCATCCATGTCATAGTATTTTCCCCCGATATGAACCCTTGCGCATACGGTAAACTGCACGCCCTGCGGGGCCGTCAGTTCGGACATTGTGCACCACTCCCCTGTCATTCATTCTATGCTCGCATCTCCGTGTGCCATACCGCATAAATAGAACAGGAAGGAGGTGTTTGTTTGTCAGCCGAACAAAAAATAGCGGCAGCCTATATCCGTGTCAGCACAGATGACCAGCTCGAATACTCACCGGACGCACAGCGCGCGGAAATACGCAAGTATGCCGAAACGCATGGGTATGTGTTGCCGGAAGCATTTATTTTTATCGATGAGGGCATCAGCGGAAAGCAGACCGCAAAGCGGGAGGGCTTCAACCGCATGATCTGCGCCGCCAAGCAAAAGCCGCGCCCGTTTTGCGCAATTCTGCTGTGGAAATTTTCACGCTTCGCCCGCAACCGCGAGGACAGCATTGTCTATAAATCCATGCTGCGCAAGCAGCTGGGCATTGAGGTCATCAGTATTTCCGAGCCCGTCGGAGACGATAAAATGAGCATCATTCTTGAGGCGATGATCGAGGCGATGGACGAATACTATTCCCTCAATCTGGCGGAGGAGGTTCGGCGCGGCATGACGGAAAAAGCCCGGCGCGGCGAATTGCAGGCGTCACCCGCATTCGGCTATCGCGTGGAGCACAATACCCTCCGGCCCGTACCGGACGAAGCGGCGCTTGTACAGGCTCTCTTTTGCCGGTTTATTGCGGGAGAGGGTTTTTTCTCATTGGCTCAATGGTTAAATAGTATGGGTATTACCACGCACCGCGGCAACCGCTTTGAAAGCAGGACCATCGCGTATATCCTGCAAAATCCGGTCTATATCGGCAAGCTGCGCTGGAATCCCGCAGGCAAAACACAGCATAGCGGCCTGGATGACACGGTCATTGTCGCCGACGCTGCCCATGCGCCGATTATCAGTACGGAAACCTTTGCGTCCGCACAGCGCCGTTTGGCGCAGGTGAAGGCGCAGCGGACACACCGCGCCCGCCCCACGGCCGAGCAAAAAGACTGGATGTCCGGCCTGATTCACTGCGCAACGTGCAGCGCACCCCTTGTTTTCGTAAAACCACATTTCTGGAAATGCAATGGCTATGCCCACGGAACGTGCCGCACGACACAGCATATCAGCGATGAAAAACTCAAAGCCATGCTCCTCGCCTGCCTGCAGCACGCCGCGCCGCCGTCCGATACGCTTCATTTTCATCCGGCACCGTGCGGCACTTTGACGCAGACGAAATTGCCCGCTCAGAAAACACAGCTTACACGCAAGCTTACCCGGCTGAGAAATGCCTACCTTGCAGGTGTTGAATCCTTGGAAAGCTATGCCCGCGCAAAGGCAGCACTGGAGGAACAGTGCGCCGCTCTGGATGCCAGCCCGCCTGATCCGGCCGACACGCCCGCTATGGAGAACGTGCGTACCGTCGCCGAACTGCTGCAATCGCCGGACTTTACCAAAGAAGAAAAGCAGCGCGCGGTACGCAGTATCATAGAAGCCTGCTGCTACAGCAAGGCCGACAATACGCTCACCATAACATACCGCATGGAATAGCCTCATGCAGTATGGTGGCCCGGACGGTGAGCTTGGCGCTTCCCTTCGCTATTTGAGCCAGCGCTATGCGATGCCGTATCCCGAGCTGAAGGGATTGCTGACAGACATTGGTACCGAAGAGCTCGGACATCTGGAGATGATCGGTGCCATTATACACCAGCTTACCCGCAACCTGAATGACGACGACGTACGTATGGCAGATTTTGCCCCCTATTTTGTTGATCACACCACAGGCGTCTATCCGACGGCGGCCTCCGGCTTCCCGTGGAATGCAGCGAGCATGGCGGTCAAGGGCGATGTCATCTGCGACCTGACGGAGGATATGGCCGCCGAACAGAAGGCACGCGTCACCTACGACAACATTTTGCGCATGAGTGACGACCCGGACGTCACCGACGTGATTCGCTTCCTGCGTGAACGGGAGGTTGTCCATTTCCAACGTTTCGGGGAAGCGGTAGCCCTTGCCAAAGAGAAAATGAATCAGAAGAATATCTATTTCACAAATCCGGCGTTTGATAAATAAGCAGAAAATGTTCGGGATGGCGGTGTCGCCGTCCCGAACATTTTTTAGAGGCTCATCCGCTGTACCAGCTTTGTGCAAAGGTTGGACAGCGGCTTATAGAGCAGCAGTACAAGCACAAAATTAGAGGCACCGTGGAGCAGGTCAAAATAGAGACCCGCCACCCAATAGGCAAATGCCGCTTGTGCTCCCCCTGTCACAAAATATGGGATAGCGCATAGCGCACCGAAAAGCAGGCCGAAAAGCCCCGCGACCATCGCCCACACGAGAGGGCTCCTGCATCTGACCAGCAGCAGGGACACGGCGACCAAAAGCGGCCAAATGTAGAGGTAGGAAACCCACCAGATGCCAAATCCAAATAGAATGCCCTCAAGGAAAATATAGACAAGCACAGGAAAGATCGCCCGGCGGCCATAGACCCCCACAAAAATAATGATCAGCAGCGTCACCGGCTCAATATTGGGCAGCGCCGCCATGGCAACTTTCAGTGCCTCCATGATGGCGGCAGAAACGGCAAATAAGGTCAGTTCACGGATGGTCAGCCCGTTAGTAGCCCGTTGTGAGCGTGAATTCAAACGTATCACCGTCCTTAATGGGCGTTTCGTCCACACCGGTATAGACCTCTGCGCCACCCTTGGTCAGGCACCACCACTGCATTTGGGTGTCGTCCGCCGTAATACCGTCAACCGTCTTCACATAAAGCCCGTATTGTGACTCCTCCCCCGCCACAAGTCCTCCCGGCTTCAACGCTGCGCCCAAATAAACAGCATCGGTCGATACCTCATATACAGTCGTGGTTTCGTCTGTGATGACTGTGAGAGTAATGGTTTTGTCGCCTTCCACCAATTCCGAACGATTGGCAAAGTAAACGCCAAGGATCAGCGCGACTACAGCGACCAGCACAATGGCAAGGACGAGTATGGTTTGCTTCTGCTTCTTGTTTTCCATAATAGATAGCCCTTCTTCCGTAAAATTATAATTGCACTATTATACTACAACAGAATCAAAAAGGAAAGAGATATGTACGCCACAGAGCGACAATCAGGATTCATAATATACCAACTTGGATCTGAATCCTAAGCACACTTTCCTGCATAGTATAGCAATACAGATTGCGCGCGCATATTGCGCGTGAAAAGGAGATGGAATTGCATTGTCAAAGTATAAAGTCTGTGTGTATGCAATCAGCAAAAATGAATCTCAGTTTGTGGATCGATGGATGGATGCCGTGGGGGAGGCCGACCTTGTTGTGGTGGTCGATACCGGCTCAACCGACGATACCGTAGCAAAGCTGCGCGCGCGCGGCGCGCTGGTTTTTGAGGAACAAATCAAGCCGTGGCGGTTTGATGAAGCGCGCAACCGCTCCATGGATCATGTGCCGGAGGATGTGGATATCTGCGTATGCAACGACATTGATGAAGTCTTTGCGCCCGGCTGGCGCGAGAAGCTGGAGCAGGCGTGGAAGCCGGAATACACCCGCGCCCGCTACTGGTACGCTTGGGCACCGGCAGAGAACGGACGGCCGGTTAAGCGCTTTCCGGCGGAAAAAATCCACCGGCGGCACGACTTTCGCTGGGTACACCCCGTACATGAGGTGCTGGAGTACAGCGGCGCGGATCCGGAGGAGAGTATCCTGATCAACGATTTATTTCTGGACCACAAGCCGGATCCGCAAAAATCCCGCAGCCAGTACCTGCCTCTGCTGGAGCTCTCCGCGCAGGAGAATCCCGATGATGACCGCACTATGTTTTGGCTGGGTCGGGAATACATTTTTTATGGAAAAAATGACGACGGCATCCGCACCCTTGAGCATCACCTGACCATGCCAAGCGCTGTATGGCCTGAGGAGCGGAGTGCCTCCATGCGTTTTATTGCCCGCGCTTACCGCGCCAAGCAGCAGCCCGGAGAGGCGGAGCGCTGGCTGCTGCGCGCCGCCGCGGAGTGCCCCGGCATTCGGGAGCCGTGGCTGGAGCTCGCGCAGCTTGGCTATGACTGCAGCGACTGGAATACCAGCTTTTATGCCTCCTGCAGATGCATTGCAATCACGCAATCGACAAACAGCTACCTGATAGAGCCCGCCGCCTGGGGCTCTCTGCCGTATGATCTCGGCGCAATTGCCGCGTATCAGCTCGGACTTTACATCACCGCGGCAGAGCTTGCCGCAAACGCGTGCGCACTCGATCCGGAAAACGAGCGTCTTACGAACAATTTACGCATCATCACGGAGAAGTGCAGGGAGGCTGGCGGTTTTGAACAGGCATAAAGTATGCGTCTATGCAATCTGCAAAAATGAATCACAGTTTGTCGACCGGTGGATGGATTCGATGCAGGAGGCCGATCTTGTCATCGTCACCGATACCGGCTCCACCGACGACACGGCGGAGCACCTGCGCGCGCGCGGCGCGGTCGTCTATGTGCAGCCGTTTGACCCGTTCCGGTTTGACGTTGCGCGCAACGTATCTCTCGCACATGTACCGGACGATGTGGATATCGCGGTATGTACTGATTTGGACGAGGTGTTTCACCCCGGTTGGCGGGAAAATCTGGAGCGCTGCTGGCAGGAAGACGCCACCATGGGCAATTATCTCTACAATTGGAGCCTGAAGCCGGACGGCACCCCAGACACCCAGTTCCACTATTTTAAAATTCACCGGCCGAAGGACTATGTTTGGAGCTGCCCGATTCACGAGTTTCTCCGCTACGTCGGCACCCGCCCTGAGAAAAAAGTATTTCTGGATGGCGTTGTGCTTGACCACCATCCCGACCCGGAAAAATCGCGCGGATCTTACCTCCCCTTGCTGGAGATGGCGGTTGCGGAAGACCCGGCAAGCGACCGCATGACCTACTATCTCGGCAGGGAATATATGTACGCCCAGCGCTGGGCGGACTGCATCCGCACGCTGGAGGGCTATCTCAAGCTTCCGAGCGCATGGTGGGCGGAGGAGCGCTGCGCCGCCATGCGCTGGATTGCAAAGGCCTATCACGAACAGCACGATGACGATACCGCGTATTGTTGGTACTGGCGCGCAATTGCAGAAGTGCCCGGCATGCGGGACGCTTATGTGGAGTTTGCGCAGACTGCCTATACGCGTAATGACTGGCAATCCGTTCTGTTTGCCGCCAGACGCGCGCTGGCTATCCCGGAAAAATCCACCTGCTACGTGAACGCAGGATACGCGTGGGACGCCACCCCGGATGATCTGGCCGCGATCGCCTGCTTTCAGCTCGGACTATACACGGACGCCCTTGCCCATGCCGAGCAGGCGCTTACCTTCGCGCCGGAGGATCCCCGGCTTAAAAAGAACCGGGACATTATCCGCTTGAAACTACCTCAGGCATAGAATTTATATTGCATCTCTGCGCACATTCCACTATAATATAGTCAGGCACGCAGAAAGGATGGATGCAAGGATGGTTATGAAGAAAAAATTCACGTCGATTAAGCAGCTTCAAGAATTACAGGAGCTTGCCTGCCGTGTACAAGAGGATGTCTTTATCCATGCGCTGGACAACTCTGTTATGGTGGACGCGAAGTCCTTCATCGGACTTTTTTCACTGGATTTTTCCAAGGAAGTGAATGTCACCACCGAATCCGATTGGCTAATGAAGAAGATTAAACATAAATTCCTGCCTGATGGAGAGACGTAATCCTGTTTTGATATCGAAATTTCTCTACTTACCGCTAACCACATCCCTGTGGTTAGCGGTGTCTTATTTTATAAATAGCTTGACACTGCAATTCCAGTGTGATAGTATGGTGGTACACTATGACGGAGGTGAAGTAAATGCTTCCTGTTGAGAGCTGGAGCATCGGTTTTGATCAGCGCTCCCCCATTTACCAGCAGATCATCGATCGTTTTTCCCAGTCGCTTGTGCGCGGCTCTCTTTCACCTGGCGAGCGGATTCCATCCATCCGGGATCTGGCAATAGAGTTAAAGGTCAATACCAACACGGTGCAGCGCGCGTATCAGGAGATGGAGCGCAATGAAATGATCTATTCCAAGAGAGGAACGGGGTATTTTGTGATGAATGACAGTAACCTGCCCATCCGTGTCAAACGCACAATGGTACGTGATACTACCTCAAGATTTTTGCAGGAGATGTATGCATTGGGTTTCTCCGGTGAGGATATCGTCACCGAGATTGACCGGCAAATTCATGGAGAGGAGACCGAACATGGCACTGATGACAATAAAGGATCTTGAAAAGTCCTACACGGGTACACAGGCGCTGCGCGGCATCCATCTGGAGCTGGAAACCGGAAAAATCGTCGGACTGCTCGGCCCGAACACGGCCGGAAAGACAACACTGCTCAAAACCATCGCGGGGCTGCTCCGCCCGGATCGGGGCGAGATCATCTACCCTGGCGGCGCAACGGGTCGGGCGGCAAAAAATACCGTTTCCCTGCTCCCCGATCAGAGTGAGTTCCCATCCTGGATGCGGGTGATAGACGCGTTCACTTTTTATCAAAATATGTATTCCGATTATTCCGAGCAGAAGGCGGCGGAAATGGTTTCCCTTCTGGAACTGCCGCTGGAGATGAAAATCCGCCGCATGTCCAAAGGAATGCAGGAGCGGGTTGCGCTGGGGCTTACCTTTTCCCGTCTTGTCCCCCTCTATCTGCTTGATGAGCCGCTCGGTGGCATTGACCCGATGGGAAAGCACAGGATCATGCAGTCAATTCTGTCCATGGATCTGGCGCAGTCTTCCATTCTCCTCTCCACCCACTTGGTGCGGGATGTGGAGACGCTCTTTGACAGTATTCTGCTCATTTCTCAGGGCGAGATCATTTACACCGGCGACTGTGAAGAAATCCGCGCACAGCAGGGCAAAACAGTAGAGCAAATTTATGTGGAGGTGTTCTCCGGTGTTAAATGAAATGAAATACGCGGTACACATCCATCTGAACCAACGTGTCATCGCGCTCGGCGCGACGGTTGTGCTGAATCTGATCTTTGCGATCTGCGGTATAACCGGCGCATCCGGTACGGTAGGTATGATCATCGGCGTGACCCTTTGTTCCCTTTCGCTGTGCGCACTTGGTATTGTCAACATCATTGCAGATGTAGCTTCCATCCGCTCGCTGTTTACCGCCCCCGCGGGATATCTCTGCGCCCTGACCCCCCAGCCGCGCTGGAAGGTGTTGCTTGGACGGGTACTTGTCATTCTTATCTGGGATCTTGTGACGCTTGCGATCGCTTCGCTCGGCATTGTGCTTCAAGCGTCGACTCTTGCCGGTAATATCATCCAGCTTCAGTCTTCCACTTCCGATATCAGCACGATGCTTTGGACTGTCGTGATATTTGTCCTCTATTACGCGCTGATTCTCCTTGCCGTGTTTTTTGCCGCGGCGGTTGCCAAGGGGCCTTTCTTCCGTCTTCCGGGCAGCGGCTTTTTGGGTTTTCTGGTCTTCTGTGCCGTCCTCTATGTCCATAGCCTTCTGAATATTGTCCTCTCCCCTTTTGCACAGATGAGCCGGTATGTCGCGTTCTTTTCCATCAGCATTACACCGGGCACAAACGCCGGTATGATTGCATTCGTGATTTTAATCGTCATCGAGCTCGTGGCATTGTTCTGCGCGAGCGTATACCTGATGGAGAGGAAGGTCAATCTATGAAAAAATTCTTACTGCTACCGCTTACGCTCGCCATCCTGTTATCCATCCTTTTGTCTGGCTGCGTAGGGATCAATTTTCAGTCCAATGGCGGTTTGGACACAGACAATCCCCTGTCGAGCGAATACACCACACAGACCTATGATATCGGCACATATGACACCGTCATGCTGTCCGGCATTTTTGTCGTTGCGTACACGGCAGCGGATGAATGTGCCGTCTCCGTCGATGCGCAGGAATCGCTGATGCAATATGTGTCCATTACCGTGGAGGACGGCGTATTGACCGCCGATTTGAACCGCGATCCAATTGGGGATCCTCCCGTCTTGCATCTCAGTGCGCCAACCCTGAAGGGATTGTCCATCGCCGGCACTGTGGATATGACCACATGCGATGAAATTATCGCAGAGCATTTTCAACTGAATGTCTCCGGTTTGGGGGCGCTTGATCTGCCGCTTGCAGTCGATTCTCTCCGCGTCTCAGTCGATGGTGCCTCCAGCATCAGGCTTTCCGGCACCGCCGCATCTGCCGACATTGTCATCAACGGCACCGGCGCAGTAGAGGCATTCGAGCTTGACACCGAAAATACCGCCGTCAATATCGCCGGCATCGGAACCTGTGATATAAGCTGCTCCGAAACGCTGGATATTGTGATCGCCGGGATGGGCGAACTAAGATACCGCGGTGATCCGGAAATTCACAAGGACGTTTCTGCGCTGGCCACCATTTCTAACGATGACGACTGACAAAATGCAGACGGAAGGATGCCTGTTGTAACGCGCTCCACCTGCGTAATACCTACCTTGACGTACAAAAAACAAAAACCGCCAACAAAGCAAAAGCCATTGTCATGTGCAAGCAGTTGG
>JAJBUC010000008.1 GCA_020860545.1 Oscillospiraceae bacterium
AACCACGCTCATATATGGAAAAGTAAGCACCACATGCAATAGCATCTAATTCTGCTACGGCGGGGGCCGTAATACCATTCGCCTTTCTAGCCATACGCAGTCTTGCCCCGAATTTTACCTTCGACACATCAATCGCCCCCCCTTCTTACCTTTAAGGATATTCTACGACTTAGAAGGCATTATTAAAAAGGCCAATTTGATGTATTTTTGTCCTGATCAGTCTATTTTCCGCAAAAATCGACATTTATCGACAGTCAAAAGTGGTATGCTCTCCATGATAGACTTTTCCGGGTTGCAATCAGCCAAAAAGAACGAAATTGCAAAGGAGATAACAAATATGTCCAAAAAGCTGACGAAAAGAGAAAAAGAATGGATCACAAGAATTAAGTCTTTAGAGAAGCGCGCGTCGCAAGAGGATTTAATATGGTGCAAGCTGGTAAGGGCCGCCGACATGATGGTGGCGTATGGCGAATCACGCAACGCCGACAATGTGATGACGGTACACCGCATCGCAAGCGCATATCTGGTGAACTCCATCCTCCATTACAACGAGGCCGCAGCGCTGGACGCGGCGCATTTCGGCGGCGACATACTGAATTACGGGGAGGTCATGCCGGAGGATATGTAAGGATATGATATCCATATTTTAGTTGATCAGTAAATAATATCTCGCATCCCCCCTTCCCTTCCGGTTGGAAAAATGCTATAATCATACCAAACAGCATCGGGACAAGCGCCGCCCGTCAGGGCGGCGGACACAAAGGAGTCCAACATGGAAGAAAAGCAATTTCAGGGCCGGCTGCGCTCCATTGGCGTGGTCGTGCTGGCGGTTGTGGTGTTCTTCACGGGAACGCTCTATAATCTGCAGGTAGTCCACGGCGCGTCCTATCTGGAGCAGTCCACGCGGAAGATTGAGAGTCAGGAGACGGTGGAGGCGGCGCGGGGTGAGATTCTGGACCGCTACGGGCGGGTGCTGGTGTCGAACCGCGCGGGCTATCAGGTCACGCTCGACAGCGCCGTCATGGGGGAGGAGAGCAGCCGCAACGCGACGCTGCTCACCCTGCTGGACATCTGCCGCAAGAACGGCGTGAGCTGGCCGGACTCCCTGCCCGTCAGCACGGGCGCGCCCTTCACCTATCTGGACGGCGCGCAGGACGACGCCGCGTTCCAGGCCTTTCTGGAAAAAATGAAGTGGACCGACGCCGCGCAGACGGGGGCGGCCGCGCTGCTCGGCAAAATGCGCGCCTTCTTCGAGCTCGACGAGACGGTATCCGACGCCGACGCGCGCGCCCTGATCGGTGTGTTATATGAGCTGCGCCTGCGCACCCTCGACATTGTGCGCACGGACTACATCTTTGCAAAGGATGTGGACATTGCGTTCATCACGGCTGTAAAGGAGTATGGCCTGCCGGGCGTGCGCATCACGGCGACCACCGTCCGGTCGTACGAGACCACCTACGCCGCGCATCTGCTCGGGCGCGTGGGCCTGATGGACGCGGACGAGTGGGCGAAATACAAAGACCTCGGCTACGCGATGAACGAGTCGGTGGGGAAGGACGGCGTGGAGCTGGCCTTTGAGGAGTACCTGCGCGGCACCGCGGGCACGCGCGCGGTGGAGTACTCCACCACCGGCAAGGTGGTCAACGAGACGTGGCGCACAGAGCCGCAGCCCGGGAGCAACGTCTCGCTCACGCTCGACCTCGATTTGCAGGAGGTGGTGGAGCAGTCGCTGGCAACGCGCGTCCCGGAGATCAAGTCCAGCCAGACCGAGGGCGCGGCGGTGGTGGTGACCGATATGACCGGCGGGGTGCTCGCCATGGCGTCCTACCCGACCTTTGACCTCTCGACAATCTACACCGACGCCGCCCTCTATCAGGCGGCGGCGGAGGACCCCCTCAAGCCCCTGCGCAACCGCGCGACGCTCGAGGCGTACTCCCCCGGCTCCACCTTCAAAATGGTCACCGCCATCGCGGGGCTGGAGGAGGGCGTGATCACCCCGTCCACGCGCATCAGATGCACGGGGCGGTATACCTATTACCCCCGCGTTCAGGACCAGCCCATGTGCTGGATTTTCCGCCAGTACGGCGGCACCCACGGCTGGGAGACCGTCACCGAGGCCATCCGCGACTCGTGCAACATCTTCTTCTACGACACGGGCCGCCAGCTGGGGATTGAGACGCTCAGCGAATACGCCGCAAAATTCGGCCTGGGGCAGCGGACCGGCATTGAGATCGCCGAGACGGCGGGCGTCGTCGGCAGCCGGGAATATACCGAATCGCTGGGACAGACGTGGTACGAGGGCAACACCATGTACGTCGCCATCGGGCAGGAGAATACCCTCACAACCCCCCTGCAGCTGGCCAACTACGTCGCCTCCCTCGTCAACGGCGGCAACTACTACCCCACCCACCTGCTCAAGTCGGTCACGAGCGCCGACTCCGCCGAGACGGTGGAGGAGTACACGCCGGTGCCGGTCTCCAGCATCGGCATCTCGGCGGAAAATCTGGCGGTGGTCAAGGAGGGCATGCGCGAGGCCGCCGTGAGCGGCTCCTCCGCGAGCTATTTTAAGGACCTGAACGTCACGCTCGGCGCGAAAACGGGCAGCGCCCAGATCGCCTCGGCGTCCGAAGCGAACGCCGTATTCGTCTGCTTCGCCCCGTACGACGACCCGCAGATCGCCATCTCCATCGTCGTGGAAAAGGGCGGCGGCGGCGCGGAGCTCGGCGTCATTGCCGCCGACATCCTGCGCTACTACTTTGATACCGACACCGATTCCGGTACGGTCAACACAGAGAATACCCTGCTGCGTTAGAAACGGGAGGCGCGACTTGACAGAATCCAACGTGTATAACCCCCTTGACCTCAACTGCAAATCCCCCTTCGGGGCCGTTCCCTCCGGCACACAGGTGCGCTTTACCGTGCATCCAAGCCGCACCGACGGCGTGCTGCGCGCCCGCCTTGTCGCCCGCTTTGAGCAGCGGGGCGGCGAGACGGTGGAGCGCGCCATGCCGTGGCGCGGCCTTTTTGGTGCATGCGACAGCTTCTCCTGCACGCTCGAAACCGACGGCTACGTGGGCCTTGTGTGGTACCATTTCGCGCTGGAGGGTACGGGCGCGCGCACGGAACTGCCGGTGTATCAGCTCACCGTCTACGACGGTTCGGAGCAGGTGCCGGACTGGTACGGGCAGGGCGTGACGTATCAGATTTTCCCCGACCGCTTCCGCAAGGGCGGCATGCAGCCACCCGCGCGCATGTCCGGCGCGCGCGCGCTGCATACCGGCTGGACGGAGGAGCCGGTCTACCGCCCCGACGAGCAGGGGGAGATACGAAACCGCGACTTTTTCGGCGGCAATCTCCCGGGTGTACGGGAAAAGCTCCCCTACCTCAAGGAGCTCGGGGTTGAAACCCTCTATCTGTGCCCCATCTTTGAAGCCGCCGAAAACCACCGCTACGGCACCGGCGACTACGAGACCGTCGACCCCCTGCTGGGGCGGAACGAGGACTTTGCCGCCCTCTGCCGCGACGCCCACGCGCTGGGTATGCGCGTGATGCTCGACGGTGTGTTTAACCACACGGGCTATATCAGCCGCTACTTTAACGCCGCCGACGCCTACCCCGAGCCGGGCGCGTACCAGTCCCGCCGGTCGCGGTATGCCGACTGGTTCTATTTTCAGCACTGGCCGGACAAATACAGCTCCTGGTGGGGGATCTATACCCTCCCGACCACGAACAAGGAAAACCCCGACTACCAGCGCTATATCTACGCGGGCGAGCAGAGCATCATCCGCCGCTGGCTGCGCGCAGGGGCGGACGGCTGGCGGCTGGACGTCGCGGACGAGCTGCCCGACGCCTTCCTCGCGGGTATCCACGCGGCGGCGCGCGCCGAAAAGCCGGACGCCACCATCATCGGCGAGGTGTGGGAGGACGGCTCCCATAAAATCGCCTACGACGTGCGCCGGGCGCACATCTGGGGGCGGCACTGCGACGGGCTGCTCGGCTATCCCTTCCGCAGCGCCCTGCTGGACTTTATCCTCGGCGGCGACGCGGCGGACTTCATGCACAGTATGGAGACGCTCCGCGAGCATTACCCGCCCTTCGCGTGGCAGAACGCCATGAATATTCTCGGCACCCACGACACCGTGCGCATTTTGACCCTGCTCGGCGCGGAGTCCGCGCATCTGGAGCAGTCGCGGGACTGGCGGGCGCAGTACCGCCTCGGTACGGAGGAATACGCGCGGGGGATGCGCCGCCTGCGCCTCGCGGCATGTATCCTCTTCGCCTTCCCCGGCTCGCCGACCATCTATTACGGGGACGAGGCGGGACTGGAGGGCTTTGAAGACCCCTTCAACCGCCGCACCTTCCCGTGGGGGCGGGAGGATACCGCGCTGCTCGACTGGTACAAAAAGCTCGGGCAGGCCCGCGCGTCGCTCGCGCCGCTGCGCCGGGGGGATATCCAATATGGCTGCGCGCGCGGGCGGTTGCTCGCCTTCTCCCGCACGTTGGGGGAACAGACGGTGCTCTGCGC
>JAJBUC010000003.1 GCA_020860545.1 Oscillospiraceae bacterium
GATTTGTACTACTTGCTGAGGGGGTCCCCTGTGCCCGCAGAGGGCAGGGGGAACCCCCTATGCAAAAAAAGCGAACAAAATATATAGCTAAATGGGGAGGCAGGGCGGCTTGGAACGGATGGAGGCAAAGGAGCGCAGAGCCGAGGTGCTCCGTTACCTGGAACAGGCGGGCAAACCTGTGCCCGCCGCGGCGATTGCGGCGGAATTTCAGGTGAGCCGGCAGATCATCGTCGGCGATATCGCGCTGCTGCGGGCGGGCGGGGCGGATATTACCGCGACGCCGCGCGGCTATGTGACGGGTACCGGCCTTTTGGGCACGGGAATCTCCCGCCGGGTGGCCTGTGTACATAGCCAAGAGGATATGGGCCGGGAGCTGACGGTGATTGTCGATGCCGGAGGAGAAGTGGTTGATGTGGTGGTGTCACATCCGCTCTACGGCGAGATTACCTGCGCGATGCATATCCGTTCACGCTATGACGTGGCGGCCTTCCTAGAAAGGGCGGCGGCGTGTGAAGCGAAACCACTCTCTCTGCTTACCGATGGAATCCATCTGCACACGATCTGCTGCCCGGATGAGGCCACCTTCGCACGCGTCGAGGAGGCGCTACAGCGGGCAGGCTTTCTATTAAGATGAAAGACGCTGCATCTGAAAAAAAGAGAATGATAGCGTAGAATATGGGATCTGTACAATAGGTGCTTTTCTCCTGCTTTACGCGATTCCTTTGCTTAATTTTTGTGCGTATAGAGGAAAAGATCATCAAAATAGATAAAAGATTTTCTAAAATTTGTTTTGCACGCAATAGACATGCGTGATAGAATCTGTTATACTTTGATACAACAGAAAGGGTACCGCATCCGATCTGAATACACAGCATGACAGGGTTTGCGGGTATTTCCCCGGCTTTGTATGCGAAACTGACTAGTAGTGGAGGGAATCAAAATGGTAGTAGATTTTAACAGCAAGAATTTTATTGCCGATGTTGATGCCGATGTAAAGAAGGCGCAAGCAAAAAATGACGGAGTTTATAAGCTGGACGAGACGGTATACGCCAGACTGATTGAGCTGATGACAGTTATGTCTGAGTTTGTCAATGAGCAGAACAGCCGTCCCGACGGCGCGCACGGCTTTAATCTGCGTATCAACGCGGTGCACACCTATCCGCAGAAGAAGCATGGCTTTGTGTTCATGCAGCTGCATCATCTGGAACTGGAGAACAAAGCGCTTGTACAGCAGCTGGAGAAGATGTTCTCCCTGTCGGACGGCTTCCGCGCGGAGCAAGGCGGCGGCAGTACGTTGATGTTCTGCTTCAGAGTGTCAAACCTCTGGACGCCCATCGGCTGATCTTTAATCCCGAATATGTCGGTATTTGTTTCAAATACCGACAATCCCCTGTCCACATAAGTGGAGCAGGGGATTTTTCGTTTATTGGGTTACTCTTAGCGGCTTATAGCAGCGCCTTGAGATAGCGCCCTGTGTAGGAGTCCGGGCAGGCGGCGACGGTCTCGGGCGTTCCGGTGCAGACGATGCTGCCGCCGCCGTCACCTCCCTCGGGGCCGAGGTCGATGATATAGTCGGCTGTTTTAATGACGTCTAAATTGTGTTCAATCACGATGACGGTATTCCCCGCTTCCACCAGCCGGTCGAGCACCTGTACAAGCTTGTGCACATCGGCGGTGTGCAGGCCGGTGGTGGGCTCGTCCAAAATGTAGATGGTGGAGCCGGTGGAGCGCTTGGAGAGCTCGGTGGCGAGCTTGACGCGCTGCGCCTCGCCCCCGGAGAGGGTGGTGGAGGGCTGACCGAGCCGGACGTAGGAGAGCCCCACATCAAACAGGGTCTGCAGCCGGCTGTGAATGCGCGGAATGGCCTCAAAAAAGGGGATGGCCTCCTCCACCGTCATATCCAGCACTTCATAGATGTTTTTGCCCTTGTAGCGCACCTCGAGCGTCTCGCGGTTATAGCGCTTCCCCTTGCAGACCTCACAGGGGACGTAGATATCGGGGAGAAAATGCATCTCAATTTTCAAAAGGCCGTCTCCGCTACACGCCTCACAGCGCCCGCCGCGGATATTGAAGGAGAAGCGGCCGGGACCGTACCCCCGCGCCTTTGCGTCGGGCGTGGAGGCAAAGAGGTCGCGGATATCGTTAAAAAGGCCGGTGTAGGTTGCGGGGTTGGAGCGCGGGCTGCGCCCGATGGGCGACTGGTCGATGTCGATCACCTTATCGAGATATTCGAGCCCCTCAATACGCTGGAATTTGCCCGGGCGGGTCTTGGCGCGGTTTAAATCCGCCGCCAGCTTTTTGTAGAGAACCTCATTGATGAGGCTCGACTTGCCGGAGCCGGAAACCCCTGTGACGCAGATGAAGGAGCCGAGGGGGAAGGACACGTCAATGCCTTTGAGGTTGTTCTCCGCTGCGCCACATACCGTGAGAATCTTCCCGCTTCCCGTCCTGCGCGTAGGGGGGACGGGGATTTTTTTGCGCCCGGAGAGATAGTCCCCCGTGATGGAGCCGGGGGTATCCATGACCTCCTGCGCCGTTCCCGCCGCGACGACGTAACCGCCATGCACCCCCGCGCCGGGGCCGATGTCCACAATGTAATCCGCCGCGCGCATGGTGTCCTCGTCGTGCTCCACGACCAGCAGGGTATTCCCCAGATCGCGCAGGCCCTTCATTGTGGCAAGCAGCATGTCGTTATCCCGCTGGTGCAGGCCGATGGACGGCTCATCGAGAATATACAGCACGCCCATCAGGGAGGAGCCGATCTGGGTCGCGAGCCGGATACGCTGGCTCTCCCCGCCGGAGAGAGAGCCGGATGCGCGTGAAAGGGTGAGATACTGCAGCCCAACCGATTGGAGAAAGCCAAGCCGCCCGGTGATCTCCTTCAAAATCTGCTCCGCGATCATGGCCTTCTGCTCCGAGAGGGTGAGCTTTGCCACAAAGTCCATCCCCTGCGTGATCGACAGATGACAGAAATCGTCGATGTTCATCCCGCCCACCGTCACGGCGAGGGATTCCGGCTTGAGCCGCCGCCCGTGGCAGTCTGGGCAGGGGGATTCCGACATGCACTCCTCCAGATCGCGGCGCACAGAGTCGGACTGCGTCTCGCGGTTACGCCGCTCCAGATTGGGGATGATACCCTCAAACGCCTGCTGCAGCGTACCATGTCCGTTCTCGCGCTCATAGGTCAGCGTCAGCTTTTCGCCCTTGGTGCCGTAGAGGATAATATCCACAATCTCGTCCGGCAGCTCACCAAACGGTGTGGTCAGCTTGAAGTGGTACTTCTTCGAGAGCGCCTCAAAGTACATTCGGGAGATGGAGTCCCCCTTGATATTGCTCCAGCCGCTTGCTGCAATGGCACCGTCCAAGATGGAGAGGGAGGGGTTGGGGATGACAATGGCTGGGTCCACCTTGAGCTGTGCGCCCAGCCCCGCGCAGGTCGGGCACGCGCCGTAGGGGTTATTGAAGGAGAACATGCGCGGGCTGAGCTCCTCAATGGAGATGCCACAGTCCTCACAGGCGTAATTTTGGGAGAAAAGCAGGTCGCGGTCCTCCTCTACAATGTTGATGATGACAAGTCCGCCCGCTTGCGCAGACGCAGTTTCCACGGAGTCGGTCAGGCGGCGGAGAATATCCTCCTTGATGACCAGGCGGTCAACCACGATTTCAATGTTGTGCTTCTTGTTTTTTGTGAGGCTGATTTCCTCCGAGAGATCGTAGAGCGCGCCGTCCACGCGGCAGCGCACATAGCCGGATTTCCGCGCGGTTTCAAAGAGCTTGACAAATTCACCCTTGCGCGCGCGCACGACAGGTGCCAGCACCTGAATGCGTGTTCCCGCGGGCAGGAGCATGACGTGGTCGATAATCTGGTCGATGGTCTGCTGCTGAATCTCCTTGCCGCAGTGCGGGCAGTGCGGCGTCCCTACCCGCGCCCACAGGAGGCGGAGGTAGTCGTAAATTTCAGTCACCGTGCCGACGGTGGAGCGCGGGTTTTTCGACGTGGTCTTTTGGTCGATAGAGATGGCGGGGGAGAGGCCGTCGATGTAGTCTACATCGGGCTTCTCCATCTGCCCCAAGAACTGCCGCGCGTAGGAGGAGAGGGACTCCACATACCGCCGCTGTCCCTCGGCATAGATTGTGTCAAAGGCAAGAGAGGACTTGCCGGACCCCGAGAGGCCCGTCAGCACCACCAGCTTGTCACGGGGGATTTCTATGTCGATATTCTTTAAGTTGTTGGCGCGCGCGCCCTTTACATGGATGTGGTCAAGCATAGGCTCAGTCCTTTGTGCATTTATTTTTTCGTGTGTCCGCGCAGCTCTATGATGCGGTCGCGCAGGACGGCGGCGTACTCAAATTCCAGCCGTTTGGAGGCCTCACGCATCTCGTTTTCCCGCTTCTCCACGGCAGCGGCGCGGTCCTTTGCGCGAATCTCGCCGCTGGCGCGCGGGGGCTCTGCGTCGCCTGG
>JAJBUC010000076.1 GCA_020860545.1 Oscillospiraceae bacterium
AGTATATGGTAATCCTTTGTGGCGCAATGATTTTGCTCATGGGGATTCTCGTCTTTCTCAGGGAAAGGCCGACTATTATAATATAAAATAGGGTGCTGCTCAGCAACAGAGCAGCACCTTTTTTATGTCAGGTACCCGCAAGCGCGGCGTCCAATACGGTTTGGAAGTTGTCGATCGGCATGACACCCACCTTGCGCTCAAACTCCTCGCCATCACGCAGGAAGACGACGGTGGGGATACTCATCACCCCAAACTGTGCCGCCAGCTCCGGTTCGCTGTCCACATTGACCTTTCCCGCAAAGACCCTGCCCTCATATTCCTCCGCCAGGGTTTCCATGGTCGGCGCAAGCATTTTGCAGGGACCGCACCAGTCCGCCCAAAAATCCACCATGGCAATGCCCTGCCCGGTTTTCTCTGCAAACGCCTCTTTTGTCAGTTCTGTTACGCTCATGTTACTCATCCTTTCTATTATATATATCCTTTTTAGCCTGTGCATCGCTCGGGTAATCTATGCATGATGTGCCTTGCGGTCCAGATACTCCGCCGCCTTCTGCCCAGCCGCGAGACCGTCGCCGACCGCTTTGGCGACCTGGTGCAGCGGCTCGGTACAGTCCCCGGCGGCAAACACACCGGGGACGCTTGTCTGCATGTCGCGGTCGATCAGCACAAGGCCGTCCTGCAGGGTAAGACCTGCGATCAGGTCGGTCGGCGCAATGGCGGCCGTGAGCAGGAAAACCCCCGCGCAGGGGAGCAGCGTCTCGGCCACCTGCAGGCCGGTGACGTGTGTCTCGCCCAGTATACGCAGCTGCTTTCGCGTGCCCGCGACAAAGGCAATCCGCTCGTGCAGCTGTGCAGGGCGCACCCGCGCGATGTAGGTAACCTTGCAGCCCAGCTCCAGCAGAAAATTCGCCTCCGCAGGGGCCTCGGCGCTCTCCCCAACGACCACAACGTCCTTGCCGCGGTAAAGCATACCGTCGCAGGTTGCGCAGTAGCTCACGCCGGCGCCGAGCAGCGTCCGTTCGCCGGGGATCTTATCGCCGTGCTGCACCCCTGTGGTCAGCACAATCGCGTTGCTCTGCTCCATATCGCTGCCGACACCGACCCAAAAGCTGTCGTTCTGCGGCAAAATTTGCAGCACCCTGCCCTTTTTGTACACCACGCCCAGAGCATCGGCGTGGGACATGAAGCGCGCGAGCAGTGTTTTGCCATCAATTTCAGGAAAACCCAGATAGTTTTCCACCCGCGCCGCCTTGGCCAGGGCGCTATCCGCCATCTCGGTGCAGAGCACCAGAACCGACTTATTCCGTTTTTTCAGCTGCACGGCGGCGGAGAGTCCTGCGGGGCCGCCGCCGATTACAATTGCGTCATAGTTCACCGTTTCACGCTCCTTATTTGCAGTATATGAAACATTCACCCGTATATATCGCCCTTTCCCAGCCAAAATAAGGGTAATATCATGCGCAAGCGCAAGGGAAGGGGATAGGATGAAGCATAAAAAACTATGGTACGTACTCTCCGGGCTGATCGCGGGGGTGTGCAACGGGTTTTTCGGCGGCGGGGGAGGGACGCTGCTTGTTCCGCTGCTCACCCGCCGCTGTAAGCTGGAACAGCGCAAGGCGTTCGCCACCTCCGTGGCGGTCATTCTGCCTCTATGCGCGCTCTCCGCGCTGATCTATTTCCTGCGTGGGGAGCTGGATGTGCTTGCCGCCCTGCCGTATCTCATCGGCGGCTTCGTCGGGGGCTTTATCGGCGGCAAGGTCTTTCGCAAGGTCAATATGCTCTGGCTGCGCCGGGCGTTCGCCCTGCTCATCCTCTACGGGGGCGTGAAGGCCCTCTTTTTCTGATGGGGCGCTTTCTGCTGGCCGTGGCGGCTGGGGCGGGTACCGGCATCCTGTCCGGGTTTGGCATCGGCGGCGGCACCCTGCTGCTCATCTATATGAGCACCTTTTCCGGCCTGCAGCAGCATCTGATACAGGGGATCAACCTGCTGTATTTCCTGCCGACTGCAGGCACGGCGCTGCCATCCCACGTCAAGAACGGCTTTGTGGACAAGTCCGCCGCCCTGTTCGCCATACCGGCGGGGCTGTGCGGCACCGCCGTCGCGGCATTCATCGCGACGGGGCTGGACGTGCGCCTTCTCCACCGCTGTTTCGGCGCGTTTCTGATCTATGTCGGGGTGACAGAGCTCTTCCGGAAAGCGCCGCCGGAGGAAAAAAAGTCATCCCCGTAGCCGCCGGAAGCTGAGATAGCCCTCCAGAATGAGGCTTGCCGCGACGGCATCAACCACTTTTTTGTGCTTCTTTTCCCGCTTGCCGCCGGCACGCAGGATGCCGTGTGCTTCCACCGTGGTGCGCCGCTCGTCCCACAGGACCGGGGCAAGGCCCGACGCCGTCTCGAGCGCACCGGCAAACGCTGCGTAGTATTCCGCGCGTGCCCCCTCCGTGCCGTCCATGTTACGCGGATAGCCCAACACCAGCTCCTCCACACCGTACTGCCGGACGAGTGCGCAGATGCGCAATATCACGTCATCCGCTCGTTTGCTCGCTATGACCTCGGTGTACCCGGCCAATAGCCCGGTCGGGTCGGATATGGCAATCCCCGTGCGGGCATCGCCGTAGTCAATCGCCATAATACGCATATCGGTCTTTCCCATCACTCCTTTGCAGGCCTCTGATCCTATTCTACAACACTTATCAGGAAAAAGAAAGTGCTTGACAGATTCTTGATACCTGTGCTATCATGAAAGAACCTGTGCGGAAGGGCACTTTTGTTGTGCGTTGATACGGTGTAACGTCCGGCAAACCCTCACGGAAGGCACAGGGAGGCAGTTGCCGAATCCACACCGTGACGTTGACAGGATTATTATGTCTTTTCGTCGCTGGATTTGGCCTTTGGCCGCATCCGGCTTTTTTTATTCTGAATCATTAGAGGAGGTGCCGAGCATGGCAAAAGCAGGGAGCCGTATCAAGATCACGCTGCGCTGCGCCGAGTGCAAGCAGAGAAATTACAACACAAACAAAAACAAGAAGAATGACCCCGATCGTCTGGAGATGAATAAATTCTGCCCCTTCTGCAGAAAACATACGCTCCACACCGAGACGAAATAAATGGGATGGCTGATGTTAGCAAGAAAGAAGGGTTGACTGATGACTGATAACGAAGACCTGGATCAGGACCAGGAGACGGAAGTATCCGAAACGGAAGTGGAAGAACTGGATATGGAAGAATCCACTGAGACGCAGGCGAAGGAGAAGAAACCCAAAAAGGAAAAGGGCGGCAAGCCGGAGAAGAAGGACCCGGGCTTTTTCGCTAAAATCGGGAAATGGTTTCATGAGCTGAGAATTGAACTCAAAAAGGTGCAGTGGCCTACCGCCAAGCATACAGCAAACAACGTTGTCATCGTGATCGTGTGCGTCATTGTCGTCGGCGTCTGCATCTGGATTTTTGACTCCATCGCAGGCGGAGTGGTCAGCGCGCTGCTCAACCTGTTCGGCAAGGTATAAGGGTAAGATACGATGGCTGATGTTGCTAAGTGGTATGTTGCGCATACCTATTCCGGCTATGAAAATGCTGTCGCGGCCAGCATCGAAAAGGCCGCTGAAAACCGCGGCATGCAGGAGCTCATCCACGAGGTTTCTATCCCGCTGGAAACGGTAACCGAGATTACCGACAACGGGCCGAAAACGGTGGAGCGGAAAATCTTCCCGAGCTATGTTCTGGTTAAGATGGTGATGACCGACGAGACATGGCATCTTGTGCGTAATGTGCGCGGGGTCACCGGCTTTGTCGGTTCGGGAAACAAGGCAATCCCCCTCACGGAGGAGGAAATCGCTTCTCTGGGCGTGGAGAAGCGGGAGGTTGTCGTCCACTATCAGGTCGGCGACAACGTAAAAATTACGGATGGCGCGCTGGAGTCCTTTTTCGGTACGATAGAGGAAATTGATCTTGAGCGCTGCAAGGTTCGCGTGGTCGTGTCCATGTTCGGGCGGGAGACCCCCGTCGAGCTGGAGCTGGATCAGGTCGAGCCGGTTTCATAAAACCGGAAGTGGGAGGCAGTCACCCTGCCGTCCAAACCACATTTTTCTTAGGAGGTGCTGTTTCACATGGCACAAAAAGTAGTAGGTTATGTAAAATTACAGATTCCCGCCGGGAAGGCAACACCGGCTCCCCCGGTTGGCCCTGCACTGGGTCAGCACGGTGTGAATATTGCCGCGTTCACCAAGGAGTTTAACGAGCGGACGAAAAACGACGCGGGGCTTATTATCCCCGTGGTCATCTCGGTCTATGCCGACCGCTCCTTTACCTTTATCACCAAAACCCCTCCCGCAGCGGTGCTGATCAAAAAGGCGTGCAACATTGAGTCCGGTTCCGGTGTGCCGAACAAGACCAAGGTTGCGACCATTTCGAGAGCCGAGGTGCAGAAGATTGCC
>JAJBUC010000068.1 GCA_020860545.1 Oscillospiraceae bacterium
CCCCTGCATGGAGCCGTAGAGGGTCTTGTCCCCCACCCCCCAGAGGCGGTTGTTCCACTCGCAGATGAAGTCGAGGTCGGGCACCTCCCGCGCCACCGTGACGCACGCCGCGTCGGTGCCCTCAATGAAGATATTGCTGTCGAAGGTGAGCGTCTCCTCCGTGATGTCGCGGATGACGGCGGTTTTGTTGTTGTCCTCCTCCGTCGCGCCGGAGATGGTCACGCCGTCGCCCACCGAAAAGAGGTCGGTGAGCGTCTCGTTCTCCAGACTCGCGTCGTAGACGTTGTAGCGCAGGCGGAACACCTGCTGCGAATCGGTGTCGGCGGTCATCTCCCACGACGTGATTTTGGCGTAATAGCCGTCTGTATTGAAGTGCTCAATCACGCCGGCGGAGGCGGTCGAATTACTCCTGCGCTGGAGGTAGCCGTCGGTGTCGAGGATGGAGTATTTTCCGACGAATTCCGCCGCGTTGTCGCGGCCCGCGACGTAGACGGGCGTGGTCGTGGAGCCCGTCGTCGTCCACGTCCCCGTCGCGGGGTCGAAGGAGACGGTGTCGTACACCCGGTAGTAAAACTTGTAGTTGCTCGTCGAGAGGTTCGCCACCTTCTCCTGCTGCTCTCCAAGCGACGGGGTGCAGCTGATGGTGAGGGTACCGTCGGTGAAGGTTGCACTGCCCGAAAGCGCGGTAACACTCGCTTCCAGCGTACCCCAGACGGGGTTGTCCGGGTCAGCGAGGTTGAGGTACTTTTTATCCGGCCAGATGCAGAGCTTTTTGCCCACCACGGCGAACTGCTTCTCCCCCATATCGACGTAGCCCATCTCCTCGCCGCCGTAGTAGAACACCCCGTCGTCGATGACGCAGAGCTTGTCGAAGGCATAGATGGCGCAGGGCGCGGTGAGGGTGATGTCGCTGTATTGCCCCCTCCCCGCCCGGGTGCTCAGCACCGGCCAGCGGGCGGAGGAGATACCCGCGCTGTCACGCAGCGTCCCCTCCTCCGCGCCGTCGGTGAAGTCCAGGCCGGAGAAGGCCACATTCTGGCGGCGGTACAGCCCGCTCGTGTCGGTGCGCTTCTCCAGCTTCATACGACCTGCTCCCAGCCGTAGACGCCGGGCGCCCAGACGTTATTGTCGATGGTGGAGCGGTATTTCTGCCCGCTGTACTCCACCACGTCGCCGGTCTGGTAGGCGTCGTGCGCGCCGGTGGGCTGTGTCCAGACGCTCGTCCCGTCCTCGGTGAAGCCGACCGCCGTGAACAGGGACGCGGACGCGTCCGGCGTCCACGCGGCCTGACTGCTGTGCCCCTGCGCCACGCGGTAGAGCTGCGGCTCCCCGTCGGCGTTCTCGCCGTAGCGGACAATGTCCCCGGCGCTGTAAGCCTGCCCCGCCGACCACTGCGGGTAGAGGCTCGCCACCTCCATCATGGTGCCCTCGTCCGTGAGGGTGTTTACAAAGAGCTGTAACGCCCGGCGCAGCTCCAGCGCCGCCTGCTTTTTATCCATCCTCCGCCACCCCCAGTAAAATGTCCAGCAGCATATCGGGCGTCGCCTCCTCCGCGGCGGCCTCCGGTGCCAGCTCCGCGCGGTATGCCGCGAGCGCCGCGTCGTTCGCCGTCATGGCGACTACCTCGTCCTCGTCCACCGTCAGGTCCACAAAGCCCAGGCTCTCGTAAAACACAGTGGTGTCAAATTCATCCGGCACCACGGCGTAGCCCTCCGGCGGGATTGCCTCCGGCCACGTCTGGATCGCCGGGCGGGCGCCGTTTTCACTTGCCGCAAGTTTGATAATATTCATAGTTCCTCCCCCTATCCAATCAGCGCATAATAATAGGTGTACCCGCTCGAGTTCATCTGATAACTCGCGTCGCTGGAATACCATGACACGGTATTGCCGCTGTAGGTGAACGTGCATGCGGCTGTACTGTAATAGTAAGAAAACGCCGCCCCGCTTACTCCGCACGCCGCGATGAGCCTGTCGCCCTGATAGCTCTTTGCGCCTGCAGCGTCTACGCGGATGATCATGAGAATCCGTCCGGTGATGCTGTAGGAAAAGGTGATGGACGATAGATTGCCGGAGCCATACGTCCCGGTGCCGGTGTAGGTGCCGGACTGGAGGATGCCGCCGCTTCTCGGATTGAGCAGCACCCACTGGCTGCCATTATATTGAAACAGGTGGGTCATCCCCGCGCCGATGGCACCGGCCAACGGATAGGTGCCTGTACTGTGGTCGTAGATTGCCGCCGCGCCTGTACTGTTGACGTTGAGTGTGGGGCTTGCCGCTGTGTTTGCGTAGGTAAACTTTATTCCCACAACCGCCCCCGTCTGCCGCACAAAGCCGGATAGCGTTCCCACCTTTGCAGCCGTCGCCGCCGCCGTGGCGCAGGTGCCGTAGCCCCGGCTGCCGGTGACAAGCGGCACGTTCGCGGGGGAAATGGCATTCATCGCGCCTGTGCCGTTGCCGGAGAGAAAGTAGCCGCTCGTGAGCGACGAAAGCCCCGTGCCGCCGTACGCGACGGGCACAATGCCGCTCGTGAGCTGGCCCGCGTCAATACTGGAGAGCAGCTGCGTCATCTCGGTACGTACTTCCTCGGCGCTCCCCGCCGGATCCGCCCCCACCTGTGCGGCGGTGACGGCGTGCGGGTTATTGCTGTCGCCCGTATGCGCCGTGATCTCCTGCATCGCGCCGTCCGTTAAGCTCTGCGCGGTACCCGCCGGGTCCGCGCCCACCTGTGCGGCGGTCACCAGATGGGGGTTGCTGCGGCTGTCGATGTGCGCGGCGGCGTAGGCGTTCACCGCGTCTGCGCTCCCTGCGGGGTCCGCGCCCACCATGTCGGCGGTATAGTCGCCGGTCTCGGCGCTCACCGCGCCGCCCCGCCCGTTGAAGCTGGTCACCCCGCCGCCCGCCGCCTGCGCGGCGCATTCACTCCAGTATTTGGCGTTATTCCTGTCCTCTTCCTCGCGCGTCCCGGTTCCGCCCACCGCCCAGCTCCGGGACGTGATCTCCGACTGCTCTGCGGCGGTACACGCGGCGGCGGCGGCCGCGCTGTCCGCCCCCGTCAGCACTGCCGCAGCCTGCGCCGACTGCGCCGCGCTCTCCGCCGCCGCACGGGACGCCTGCGCGGCAGCAGCGTCCGTCTCTGTCTGTGCGGCAGAGGCCGCCGCCGCTTCCTGGGACGCGCCCGCCTGTGTCATGGCGCTCTGCGCCGTCTGCGCGGCCTGCGTGGCGGCCGTCTCTGCCGACTGTGCCGCTAAGGCGCTGCTCACAGCGCCGGTCTGCGCGCTCGCCGCGCCCGCCGCAGAGCCCGCCGCCGCCGTCGCGGACGCCGCCGCCGCCGTGGCATAGCCCTTCGCGTCCTCCATGGCGTCCTCCGCGCCGAGCTGCGCTTCCTCCGCCCTATCCGCGTCCTCCTGCGCCGACTGCCGGGAGACTGCCGCCTCCGCGCTCGCGGCGATGCCCTCCTCCAGCGTCGCTTTGAGCGCCTCGATCTGCGCCTGAAGCTGCTCGACCTGCGTCGCCTCCAGCACCTCCAATGTGTCGGAGGCGAATTGCGACGGCAGGACCGTAAGGGTGGTCGACGCGGTCATCAGCACCTGCGTCACCGTCTCGCCGTCCGACGAGAGCTCCACACCGCGCACCGTCACCGTCATCTCCCCCGCCTTCGCCAGCGGTGCCGACGGGATATCGACGTAGTACGTCTCCTCCCCGGCCTCCTTTGTCTCGAGCGTAACGAGCTTGGTGACGGCGTTCCCGCCCTCCGCATCGGTAAAACAGATCTGTTTCACAATGTTCTCCGCCCAGTCTGTCCCGAAGCACAATTTTAACGTGACGGCATTCGCCGCCCCCGCCGCGCCCGCAACCGAGCCGCCGCGCTTGATGTATGCGCCGGAAATCTCCAGCACAAGTAGATTGCTCATGCATTGGCCTCCCTTCTCCTTGTCCTCATATTGTCCTGAACTGCCCCGACGCCGCTGGGGTGTCACGGCGGCGCAGATAGCGCAGGTAGCCCGCGAGCGTACTGTTGAATACCTCCAGTATGGCGTTGTACTCCGTGAGCTCGCCGAGTGATTCGTGGAGCATGGCGCGCAGGTATAAATCATAGATCCCGTCCCACGGGTGGGGAAGGCGCAGCTCCCTGTCCGTGTCCTCCGGCCACGCGTAGCTGTCCGGCACCGCCTCGGTCAGCGTCTCCGCCGCGAGCTGGCCGTCCAGGGCGGAGAGCCAGCGGCATTTGTCCGTCTCGGAGATCAGGTTCGGGATGACTGCGTCCACGCGGGCGATGACTTCTCCTAACGTTGACATAGGGTTTTCCTCCTTACTTTGAGATTGTTCTTCTTATGGTGGGGGTTCCCCTTGCCCTTTGTTGGCTTGTCCCCTTGTTTCGCCTGCGCGGCGGGCGCACCCCTTTCCACGTGGAAAGGGGTGGG
>JAJBUC010000142.1 GCA_020860545.1 Oscillospiraceae bacterium
ATACTTGAAGCACGTGGTGGGGGAAAGTGGAGCGAAGTAGCGTAAAATCCCACACGAGTGGAGGGAAGCGACATGACCGGCACATATGAGCACGCACTGGATGCCAAAGGCCGTCTGTTTATTCCTGCCAAGCTCCGCGAGGAGCTCGGCGTGTCCTTCTATCTCGCGATGGGCATTGACGCGTGCCTCGCCATTTACCCACAGACCACATGGGACAGGTTTACCGAAACCTTTGCGTCCCTCCCGATGAGCCAGTCCAAGGTGATGCGCCCGCTTTTTGCAAACGCCGTCAAGTGCGAGCCGGATAGTCAGGGCCGCATTGTGGTGCCGCAGAAGCTGCGCGACTATGCGGGGCTGCAAAAGGATGTTGTGATCATCGGTGTGCATGACCGGGCGGAAATCTGGTCTGACGACGCTTGGAACGCGCAGGAGGAACAGGCGATGACACCGGAAAAGGTGTCCGCATACATGGAATCATTGGGTTTTTAACATGGACAAGCAGGACGTTTCCCATCGCCCGGTGTTGCTGGGCCCCTGCATCGATGCACTGCAAATGCATCCCGAGGGCATCTATGTGGATGGAACGCTCGGCCGCGCGGGACACGCAGCGGAAATCGCCGCAAGGCTTACCACAGGAAGGCTCATCTGTATTGACCGGGATCAGGCGGCGCTCGACGCCGCCGCGGACAAGCTCGCCCCCTGGCGGGCACGGGTGACGCTGGTGCATGGGAACTTTGGCGATTTAGCGGAGCTGCTCGATGCGCACGCTATCACGGCGGTCGACGGGATGCTGTTTGACTTGGGGGTCTCGTCCCCGCAGTTAGATGATGCGGCACGCGGGTTTTCCTATCGGGCAGACGCGCCGCTCGATATGCGCATGGATCAGCGCAGTGCACTGACGGCGTACGAAGTGGTGAACGGCTGGCCGGAGGAGAAAATCAGGGCGATCCTATACCGCTATGGCGAAGAGCGTTACGCGCCGCGGATTGCCGCCGCCATTGTAAAGGCAAGGCAGCTTGCGCCAATTGAGACGACGCTGGCGCTGGTAGAGATCATCAAAAGCGCGATGCCCGCCGCGGCGCTGCGGGAAAAACAGCACCCGGCAAAGCGCAGTTTTCAGGCGATTCGCATCGCGGTCAACGACGAGCTCGGTGCGGTTGAGCGGATGCTCACCGACGCGGTACCCCGGTTAAAGCCCGGCGGCAGACTGGCGGTCATCTCCTTCCACTCGTTGGAAGACCGCATGGTAAAGACGGCGCTCGCGCAATACGCGTCGGGCTGCACATGCCCGCCGGATTTCCCGGTGTGCGTGTGCGGGAAGCAGCCGGTGGTTCGGCTGGTGAACCGGAAACCGATTGTCGCGGATGCGGCTGAATTGGAATACAATCCGCGCGCGCGCAGCGCAAAGCTGCGGGTTGCGGAGAAACGATAGCTTGTTAAGGATTGGAGTGAGCGGTATGGCCACTGCTGTAAAGCAACGAGAAGCGCGCTACACGTCATATAATACCCGTGGATATCCGGGCGCATACAGTGGCACGGCGGCACGCCAGCTGGTTGGGGAAGAGCTGCTGCGTCCCCAGCCGCAGGTGCGGCCAAAGCAGCGCACGCTTGCGCGGCCCCGGGTACGGGTGCGTGAAGCGGGGAAGGTCTCCGTTTTCGCAGTGGTCGGTTTTTTGGCGATTGCCATGCTGGCGGTGGTGATGGTGCTTGCATATTCCTATTTGATGGAAGTTTCGGACAATACGGTGACCCTGCGCAACGAGATGGACAGCCTCAAGACAGAAGAGGCAAAGCTCCGCGCGCAGTATGAGCTGGCGTATGATTTAAGCGGCATTGAAACGAGTATGACGGCGGCGGGGACCATGGTTAAGCCGCAGGCGGGGCAGATTTTTTATGTGAGTGTGTCGGAGCCCGATTCCATGCAGTATTTTGAGCAGGACACAGCGACTGGTGTGCAGGGTGTGATCTCTAGCCTGGAAACGGTATGGCGCAATATCGTGGAATATTTTAACTGATCGTGCCATATGTTTCTCTGCGGACCCAAATATAGAAGCGGGGCTGCCGCCGGTAGCCATCGGATGAGACGGGCGTAAGAAATATATTTCTTGCGTCCTTTTTTCGCTCAGAGTTTGATACGAGGTGACCACATAAAATGGAGCAAAAAAATGCGGGACAGGGCGGTGACCGCCGCGCCAATAAGACGATTTTAGTGCGAACGCTGGTGCTGATGGTTTTTTTCGGCGTCATAGCCTTTATTCCTCTGGTGGCAAGGCTCTACGACCTGCAGATTGTGCAGCATGAAGAGCTGGAGGCAAGGGCGCTCAGCCAGCAGACGCAGGATGTGGAGGTCTCCGCGAAACGCGGAGATATCCTGGACAGCAAGGGCAATGTGCTTGCGACAAGCGCCACGGTGTATAATGTACAGCTCTCCCCGCTGGAGCTCATACAGGCGCAGGAAACCTATGCCAAGAAGGTGGCGGCAGCAGAAGAGGGAAAGGGGAGCATGCCGACTACGCCGGAGCCGACCAATGAATTTGTGGCGGAAAATCTGGCACGGATACTGGAGCTGGACAAAGAGGATATCTTGAAACGGCTGGAAAAAACGTGGTCACAGTATGAGATCATCAAAAGCAGAATTGAACCGGATGAAGCGGACGAGGTGCGGGAATTTATTCAGGAGAACGGCCTCGAAACCAGTATTTATCTTCCGCCGACCACTAAGCGCTACTATCCATACGGCTCTCTCGCGTCCCAGCTGATCGGATGGGTCAACTATAAAAACGACAACAAGGGCGCTTACGGGATGGAAGCGGTCTATGAGGAGGAGCTTGCTGGCAAGACCGGGCGTGTTGTTACGGCGAAAAACGCCAAGGGGACCGAGATGCTTTCCTCTTATGAAAATTATTATGACGCGGTGGACGGCAGCGACATCACCCTCACCATCGACGCGACCATTCAATACTACTGCGAGCAGGTACTGCAAAAAGGCATTGAGAAGTTCGATGTACAGGACGGCGGCTTTGCCATTGCAATGGACCCGAATACCGGCGCAATTCTGGCGTGGGCCAACTCACCGAACTATGACCTGAACGAACCTTGGACGGTATCCGACCCGATTTTGGAGGGATATCTGGAGTCGGTGAAGAATGACCCGAGCAGCAACGAGGAGGCCTATACGAAGGCGCTCGGCGAAATGCAGAACCAGCAGTGGCGCAACAAGGCGATCAACGACACCTACGAGCCGGGCTCCACCTTTAAGTCCATCGTTCTCGCCGCCGCCCTTGAGGAGGGCGTTATAACCGAAAATGATACGTTCTACTGCTCCGGCTCGGTGGTTGTCGCCGACAATACGATCCGCTGCTCCAAGCGAACCGGGCACGGCAGTCAGACGCTGACGCAGGCGGTGGAAAACTCCTGCAACCCCGCGTTTATCGCCATCGGACAGAAGCTGGGGGCGAGTAAGTTTTACGACTATCTGGAGGCGTTCGGCTTTCTGGAGATTACCGGCATCGACATGCAGGGGGAGCTGCCCACCAGCAACCTCATCTGGTCACGCGATTACTTCTGTAGCGCCGAGGGTATCTCATCCCTTGCGACAGCCTCTTTTGGCCAGCGCTTTAATGTGACGCCGATCCAGCTCATTACCGCAGCCTCCGCCGTGGTCAACGGCGGCCATTTGATGACACCCTATGTCGTGCAGTCGGTGACCGATGCGGACGGCAATGTGGATCAATATACCCAGCCGACCGAGGTGCGGCAGGTGGTCAGCGAGGCGACCAGCGAGCGCTGCCGGACAATCTTGGAGAGCGTTGTGGCAAACGGCACCGGCAAAAACGCGCAGGTAGCTGGCTACCGGGTGGGCGGCAAGACAGGCTCATCAGAGACCAGTGAGGCGGACCACACCATTGTCTCCTTCCTCGGATTTGCGCCTGCAGACGACCCGCAGGTGGTGATCCTGCTGGCATATGACAACCCAAAACCGGTTTCGGCGGGCGGGAACTATACAAGCGGCGGCTGGTATATCAGCGGCGGTATTATGGCGGCGCAGATGGCAAGCGAGCTGATTGGGAATATTTTAAACTATATGGGCATAGAAAAGACATATACAGCGCAGGCAGATACCATCGTGCCGAACGTCACGGGCCTGTCTCTGGCGGATGCGACCAAAAAGCTGCAGGATCAGAACTTGAATGTGCGTACCGTGGGCGATGGGGACACAGTAACCGGACAGATTCCGGTACAGGGCGCATCCATCCCCGGCGAGAGCGAAGTGGTGGTCTATATGGGCGCGGATGTGCCGACGGATTTGGTCGAGGTGCCGGACATCTCGGGTATGACCTATGACTGGGCGACACAGGCACTGAGTAAAGTGGGGCTCTATCTCAAGGCGACCGGCGTTT
>JAJBUC010000093.1 GCA_020860545.1 Oscillospiraceae bacterium
CTGTGGTAGCGCCCTTCTACTGTTATGATACACCCGCATGGGCGAAATTGTCAAGGGTTATATGCGGGATGGCTGTTGCGTGACTGGACAAATTCCCCATCTGTGTGGTATACTCCACATGGCGCTATCACACGGTAGGCGGTTGCCCCTCGTCTGGAGGGGTAAACACTTCTTTCCCCCTCCGGTGAGAGGGGGTGATGCGATGGTTACATACTCCGATCTGTTTCAGCTCGGAATGTTCATTGTAGCAATTGTCAGTCTCATTTTGACTGCAAAAAAGAAGTAACCGCCACAGCTGCCCAGCTTACGGTTACTTCTTTGTAACTATATAGGGGCAACCGTCTGTGGTAGCGCCCTTCTACTGTTATGATACACCCGCATGGGCGAAATTGTCAAGTGTTATACGTGGGACGGGACAAATCCCCCATCCACATGTGATTATCCCGTTGGCGCTATCACACGGTAGGCTTTGGCCCCTTGCGTGGAATGTATACTTTTTATTCTGGACATAAGGGTTGAAATAAGATGAAGAGAATATGGACGTTACTGCTTGTTATGTGTCTGGCCACTACAATGCTTCTCTCATCGTGTACAAGCCGGGCGGAGCGGCAGGAGCCGGATTTGGATGCGCTGCTGGACGCGTTTGTTTTGCCCGGCACTTCTGCCGACGCGCCGAAGCTTGAGACAGATGGGCAGGGGCTTCCGGCCGCGCTGGTCAACGAAATCGGAAAGGCGGTCTATACAGGTCAATCGGATGCGTATATCAGCGGAATGCACGATGCCTCCCTGTCGATCACAGTCCAGGATTTTGTTTTCCAACCGCATCAGGATGCGCAGTACCCGGAAGATCAACTCGTTCGTGCGCTCGCGGAAGGGGCGGCAGGGTGTTCCTTTTACAAATACGATATCAATGGCGAGGGAGCAGATGAATTGCTTGTGGTTACACAGTCAGAATACGAATATTCTTATAGCAACAGGGCTTATATCTTAACGGAGACGGGAGACGGTTATGAATATGCAAATGTGATTTATCTCAGTCATTACCGCCTGTTTGCGGTATTTTCATATCATGATAAGCTCTATATACTCGCAAATTATGACGACTATAACACCAGGACGACCAAAGCCGTCGGACTGTTTGCAATAGACGGCACGGAAAACCCCTATATTTATATCCGAAAAGCAAATGACGGCTATCGGTTTCATGAGTTGTATCACAACGATTACGAGCCGCTGGCCGATGACGTGCAGGCATATGCCGATGAGATAGGCATCGACCTGATCTATACGGATCGGATCCATCAGACCTTCTATGGCGATGAGACAAACAGGGATGACCTGCTGCCGGAAGCACGGGAAAACAACGATGACAGAATCTTTTGGAATATATATGCCGCCGAGGTCGGCAATGACGGCAAAGAGATGTTTTTCGACAGAAAGATATTATACCGCGGCGGCAGCGATATGACAGAAACCACAGTGACCTGGTACGATCCTGAGACCCGTCAGGTGGTCCCCGCCGCGTTTGAGGTTTGGCGTCCCACCTCGTTTTATCTGACCCAGCAGTGGTTTAAAACGATCAACGGCAAGACCGTGATCTTTTCTTTATACCACAAACGTGCGGAGGATGTATATCTGTTGGATGCCCGGATGCTGGAAGAGAATCAAACCACCATTCTTCTGGACTATGTGATTGATCTGAATGTAACGGTCGAACTTGCCGCATACTGGGATTATGAGGAGACAAATCTGGAGCCCGTCACATATAACGACCCCGATCATGATCAGGCGTTTCCCGATACCATCCGTGATTGGGTCGCCGATTTGTCCGCCAGGGTGCAAGGGGAGTTTTCCGCTGCTGCGTATCCGGACGACAGTATCCCCCATGATTTGATTGTGCTGCTGGAACAGACGCTGTTTACAGACAACAACGATTATCCTGCGCTGGATCTCACCCCGTTAGAGGTGCGTGCGGACGATTTTTATGATCAATATAAAGAGGATCTGGATGCGCCCGGCCGGAATGACTTTAACAAATATATTCAGCATACCTACCGGTACCGTCTTGACGGCCAGACATATTATTTAACGGTCGAGGACTCCGGCGGAACGGCAAGATTCGTTTCTGTGACCATTTATAAAGTGACGGACGGTGGACTGGTCACTTGTGATTTCCTGACCTCGCTGGATTTTGACGCAAGGGTCATCGCGTATGAAGAGGAGTTATATTATGTTGAGTGGCTCTATAACTACAATTCCAAGTACAGAGACAGGGCAAATGTCTGCCGGCTGACGGCAGATGGGTTCGGGGAGTCCGTCAGCATCGCATTCCTCCCGGAGGAGTATGAATACGAAATGATATACAGCGGTGATTCCCCTGCTGAACCGGCGATTACGAAATACGTGGACAGCGTGATGGATGACCTGATGGCAAAATCGTCTTTGGACGACAGCATTGAACGCTATACAGGTGAGGAATCGAACCGCTTCGACCACGATAAATTACTGCGCCTGCAATCGGTCGGGGGTATCAACGATTATTACGAGATCGATTTCGATAACGATGGTACCGCCGAATATCTCAGCAAGCAATATTGGTACCCGACCAATGCGTTGAGATTGGCGCTGCTTTGTGACGTATACCGCTTCACCGACACGCGAACGGTGGAAACAGGGCAATCTTTTACCGATAGCGAAAGGGTGCTTTTGCAGGTGTGGTTTCAGGAAATAGAGGGCAAGGTGTACACGTTCAGACTGTTCAGTGAGATTGGATACCATTACGTGTTAAATGTATCCCTGATAGAGGGCAGCGATATTACGCAGATACAAAGCTATATTGTTGTGTCCAAGCGTGCCTTTGCGCTCCAGGCGGGGGAGACGGCGGAGGAGCGCCGCATCCCTTAGTGTATCTGCGCGTATCAACTGCGTCTTGACCGGCTGCTCTGTCCGGTCAAGACGCAGTTGCATGCAGGATTAAAGCACCGTGCGCTTGGGCACTCTTCGGTACACCCACAGGAACAGGGCGTAGATGGGGAAGATGAAGACGACCGACCAGAGGATTTCCGGAACGGCGACCTGAAGCATGGGGAGCAGGGGGGTGCCGCCCGCGAGGCGGGGGAGGATGCGCAGGAGATCAATGAGCACCAGCGCGATGAAGGCGCAGAGAAAGCTGCTGAACATGTTCTGGCTCAGGCGGTACTGGCCCAAATAGCCGGTGAGCGCGCCGAGCAGGGAGAGGCCGACCGTCCACGCGCCGGAGACGCCGGGATACGCCGCATCACAGAGGAGGCCGACGATCAGGCCAAACCCCGCGCCGGCGGCGGAGCCCTCCAGCATCGCAAGGGCGATGGCGGCGAGCGGGAGCAGCATGGGGATGACGCCGAAGACGGGGAGATGGCAGAGCACGCAGGCCTCCAGCACGTAGACCGGGATGAGCGCCACCAGGTACGCAATCCATTTGATCAGGAAATCACTGGTTGTCATGGCCGGCCTTCCTTCTGGTTACTCCACAATATCGAAATCGGTGATCACAAACACCTGCTGCAGCTGCTCCAGATTGCTCTCCGGCACGACGACGGCGTACTGCGTTGTGCCCGAAATGTCGCTTTGCAGCGACTCGATGTAGCCGCCGATGAGCCCGGTGGGGTAGAGGTCGCTCTGGGGGGAGGTGAGCATCTGGTCGCCGACCATGAGCGCGGTGTCCTCGGGGAGATAGGTGAGCTTCAGCTTCCCCTCCCCCATGAGGGTGAAATCCCCCTCCAGCACGGCGGCGCCCGCCGTGCGCGTCAGGTAGCCGCCCATCTGGAAGTTGGCGTCGACGACGGTGGAGACGGTGGACCAGTTTTCCCCCACCTCGCTCACAATACCGGCAAGATTGCCGTATTCGTCCACGACGCAGTCCCCGGCGGCGATGTCCATATTGGAGCCCTTGCTCAGGGTAAACGTCGCGCTCCAGTTGCTCCGGCTGCGCTCGGTGACGGTTGCCGACTCAAAGGTGAAATCCCGCCGCTTTTCGCGCAGGCCGAGGAGGTTGCGCAGGCGCTCGTTCTCGGCGCTCGCGAGCGCGCCCTCCTGCGCCTGCTCACGCATGTTGGAAAGCTCGGACTGCAGGCGGCTGATTTCGTCGAGCAGATCCTCGCGCTCATACGCCTCGCTGTACAGGCCCTCCGTCCAGTCCGCAAAGGTGCTGCTCACCGCGCGCAGGGGCGTTGTGACAACGCCGAAGAGGTTGCGCAGCGGGTTTGCGGTGCCGCCGAGCACGGCGGAGACCACAAAGAGCAGGATGGCGAGCAGAAGCGCGATGAGGACGATCAATATTCCATTGTTTCTGACAAATCGCTTCACCGCATCCGCCTCTTCGTTTCATGTTTACTCTGCGCGCCGGTACTCCTTATGGTGG
>JAJBUC010000027.1 GCA_020860545.1 Oscillospiraceae bacterium
GTCCGACATCCTCGGGACGGATACCGACGTGGTCATGAAGCCGATTGAGGAGGATGTGGACAGACAGCTCCTGCAAAGCGCCGTGCAAAAGCTCGACGAGCGGGAGCGGCAGATTATCACCATGCGTTTCGGACTGGACGGCAGGCCGGAGCGCACCCAAAAGGAGGTTGCCGACCTGCTCGGCATCTCGCAGTCCTATATCTCGCGCTTGGAAAAACGCATTATTTCCCGCCTGAAACGGGAGATTTTGAAAATGATGTAATCAATCTATCCGCCGCCTGCATGTGACAGGCGGCGGATAGATTGGTTGTTATAAAGAAGCAGAGGCGAAATAAAATGCATCAAAACATCTATCCTTCCTCCCGCGCGTTTTCCAGCAGCGCGTCAAGCAATTCATTATAGATGCGCTCCGGCTTCGCCTTGAACCCGGCGCAGAGCAGCTCCGCCTGCTCCAGTGTGGGAGAAAGCATGGAGACCGCCAGCAGACTACCGCTTTCGTCATCCAGATTGAGCGTGACCGTAAATCCGCCGTCAGGACGGGGGGAGACGACGGCGCGTATCTGGGCATTGCGGCGCAGCACGGCGTTTAACTCTGTGAGACTTGTGTTACAGCGGCGGCGAATGGACTGGGAGAGGCTGCTCTCACAGGCAAGGCCGTTTTCCCGCCCCTTATCTGTGATGCTGTATAGCCCGTCCACGCACGTCAGATGCCCCGTTTCCACCAGCTCCGGTATCGCTTCGGAAAACTCAAAATAGTCCACACCTCTGTCACAAAAACACAAATCGGTCAGCGTGTGCAGGTCAATGGGCGCTGCGACCCTTGCCATCAAATAGAGTACAAGAAACTTAAGATCCATCTTGTCGTGAATAAAACCCTGCCGTGCCAAGCGCACACCACCTCCTGCAATGATTACATTATATCGGAGCAGGGGGCAATAGACAAGCATTTTTCTCTGCTTGACAGTAAATACGGCGGAGGAGTATGATGTATTATATTGTTTTTGGCTGGAAATGCGGCACAGGAGGCGTTCGGATGTGAAGAAAGAATGGCTGACGGTGTTGCTTGCGGGTACCCTTGTGCTCTCATCCTGCCACACCGGAGAACAGATAGGCGCGTTCGAGCATGAGGTGCCCGTCTTTGCCGCAGAGGAGACTGAGCCGCCGTATGATGGGGCGCTCAACCCACTGACGGGGCTCCCGATTGCGGACGAGGCGGTCAGCCAGCGCCCGGTGGCGATCATGCTCAACAATTTGAAGCAGGCACAGCCGCAGCTGGGGCAGGCGCAGGCGGATATCATCTATGAAGTGCTCGCCGAGGGCGGCATTACGCGGATGCTCGCTGTATACCAGAGCGTAGAGGATGTGGAGATGATCGGGTCGGTCCGTTCGGCGCGCCCCTATTATTTAGAGCTGGCGCTCGGGCACGACGCCATCTATCTCCACGCCGGCGGAAGTCCGGATGCATACACCAAGATAAAGCAGTGGGGCGTGACCGCGCTCGATGGGGTAAACGGGCCCTATAGCGGGCAGACGGCGGATTCGAATCTTTTCTGGCGGGATGCGGCGCGCAAAAAAGCGAACGGGCTGGAACACAGTATGGTGACAACGGGAACGGCGATCCAGCGCACCCTCGCCGCTTCCAGCTATCGCCTTACGCATGAAGACGGGTATTCGTATGAGATGCAGTTTGCAGCCGACGGCACCCCACAGGACGGCGTAAACGCCGACGTGCTGACCGTGCCGTTTTCCTACTACAAAACGGGCGTCTTTACATACGACAGCGACGCCGGGCTGTATTGGGTCGAGGAATACGGCGCGCCCTATGTGGACGGTAACACGGGTGAGCAGATCGGCGTGACCAACGTGCTTGTGCTGCGCACCGCCTGCAATGTGATCTCGGGAGACAGTGCCGGCAGAATCACGGTGGATTTGAGCGGCAGCGGTACGGGATACTATGCCTGCGGCGGGAAGCTGATTGACATGGTCTGGAGCAAATCCTATCCGGACGGGCAGCTCTACTATGAAGATCTTGACGGCAATCCCATTGTCTTTGGTGCCGGGCGAACCTATGTAAATATCGTCCCGACAAACAGTGAAGTGGAGATTGCGGGCGAGGAGGACGCGCCCGCATAAAAATGTTGTATTGATTTGGCGCAAAAATGTTTGACATGGGGCGGAATTTTAGATATAATATATGCTGTACCGTCTAAAAGGAGAACAGCATGCGTTTAAACCTTCAGGAGATACTGCACAGTAACGGTGCAGAGAAACGTTTTTCGTTTCAACTTGATCTGTCGGATCTGGAGATTTTCGGTGTCCGCCCCTTTGCCCAGCCAATCGCTGTGTCGGGAAGTGTGCGCAATCAGGCGGATGTACTGCAACTGGACGGTGAGGCGGAGAGTACTCTCTCACTCGCGTGTGACCGCTGCCTCAAGCCAATTGAAAAAGAGATGCGCGTCCCGGTAAACTTTATACTTTCCGAACAGTTGGAAGAGGAAGAGAGCGATACAATTTTGTTGTTGGAAGACGGGGCGATCGATTTGGACGAGGTATTTACCACGGCAATTGTGCTCGCGCTCGATGGAAAGCATCTCTGCAGCGAAGACTGCAAGGGCCTCTGCCCGCAGTGCGGCGCGAACCTGAATGAAGGGCCGTGCGCCTGTAAGCCGGAACCGGATCCACGTTTGGCTGCCCTGGCGCAGCTTTTGGATCATGACAAATAGCCTTTGTCTGCAAGGGTATGGAATTATGTGAGGAGGTGTCATTAATGGCAGTCCCAAAGAGTAAAGTATCAAAGCAGCGTAGAAACAAGCGCCGCAGCTCCGTCTGGAAGCTGCAGTCCCCCGGTGTTACTACCTGCCCCAAATGCGGTGCATTCCGCCTTCCCCATCGCATGTGCAAGTCTTGCCTGACCTATAACGGTAAAACGTTCGGTACGGTGGAGGAGTCTCCAAAGGCTGATGGCGAGGCGTCGGCATAACGCTTGACAGACCAGTTTTTTTCGGGTATACTAGGTATCCCTGCCCTGCTTTTGCGGGGCGATACGGCGGCATAGCTCAGTTGGCTAGAGCATTCGGTTCATACCCGGAGTGTCACTGGTTCGAATCCAGTTGCCGCTACCATGTGAATTCTGATCGGTGCGCAAGCGCCGTCGGAATCCCCCGCGTTCGGAGCGTACAGTTCCGCGCGGTCACAAGGCCCGTTGGTCAAGCGGTTAAGACACCGCCCTTTCACGGCGGTAACACGGGTTCGATTCCCGTACGGGTCACCACCATATGGAGGCATAGCTCAGCCGGTAGAGCGTCCGCCTCACACGCGGAAGGTCACAGATTCGAGTTCTGTTGTCTCCACCAAGAATTCACCTGAAATTATCTTGATTTCAGGTGAATTCTTCTGTTTTTAAGTCCTGCAAATTTTCATAATTCGATATAGAATAACCGCCACCTTTAGAAACATAAAAATTGTCAACAATAAGGGACAATTATAAAAACAGCAATTTCTATTAAGACAAAGCCGATAACATCTGATAGACTATATTCTACATCATATTGTAAACGGAGTGTTACACAATGGAAGATAATAACACAATCATGAAAGCAATCGATTATATTGAGGAAAACCTTGATGGTAAATTAAGCTTAGATGAAATTTCTAATAAAGTAGGCTACTCAAAATTTCACTTGAACAGATTGTTTTCAGAGCGTGTAGGGTGTACGCTTTATAAGTATATTCAAACACGCAGACTCACTATGGCGGCTGAAAAACTTGTCTATACCACGAAACCTATCATTGAAATTGCCTATGAGTCAAATTATGACTCACAGCAGTCATTCACGCTTGCTTTTAGACAACTATACCTATGTACGCCGCAGAGGTATAGAATAATCGGGATTCACACACCCAAATTAAATAGATTTACCATAAACAATCACCTTATGACGATTTATAAATTTGCTGTGAAATGTGAGGGCAAAGTTGCATGAGTACAATACCATATGTGATAGAACAGACAAACAAAGGAGAAAGAAGTTACGATATTTTCTCCAGACTTTTGGCTGACAGAATCATTTTCTTGGGCGAGGATGTCAACGACACCACCGCCAGTTTAATTACAGCGCAGTTATTGTTTTTAGAAAGCCAAAACCCTGACAAAGATATTAGCCTCTATATTAACAGTCCGGGCGGTTCCGTGACGGCTGGCTTTGCAATATTTGATACAATGAATTATATCAAATGTGATGTATCTACCATTTGCGTGGGACTCGGTGCAAGTGTTGGTTATTTTTTGCTTGCCGCCGGTAAGAAGGGAAAACGCTTTGCCTTACCAAATGCTGAATTTATGAT
>JAJBUC010000143.1 GCA_020860545.1 Oscillospiraceae bacterium
GACTGAAGATAAAAGGGATCCGCTTGCAAAACGGAACGGAAGATAGTGTGAAAGACTAGCCCGCAGGCTGTTTCGACGCACAACCGCCCGTAGGGCGGCACTTAGTGCGGAGATAACCCATCAGGGGTGTCTTTCGCGTGCAATCGTCCGCCCGCAGGCGACATTTTTGCAATCATATCACGGTTTTATTGCAAAAATGCTCAGGCTGTAGACTTTGTCTACAGCCTGAGCTATGCCCGCGCAAAGCGCGGGCATAGCTGAATATTCTAAGCCGACTTTTCCGTCTGCTCCCGCGCTTCTTCCAGCAGACTGCGCAGGGCGTATGCCTCCGGCAAACCGGTGCGCCAAAACAACTCCCAGAGCATATCCGAGTCCATGCACAAGCCTCCTCACGGTTTTAGCTTTGCCCGCGCGCATGGATTTATAAGTGGTAATTTTACGTATCCCGATAGCCGAAATTTTTGATTAAAGTTGTGTTGTCGCGCCAATTCTCCTTCACCTTCACCCACGTCTGGAGAAAGACCTTCGTACCCATGAACCGCTCGATATCCTCCCGCGCCATAGCGCCGATTTTTTTCAGCATCGCGCCGCCCTTGCCGATGATCATACCCTTGTGGCTGTTCTTTTCGCAGTAGATGGTCGCCTCCAGATCGAGAATCCCGTCCTCCCGCTCGGAAAAGCGGGTGATCTCCACCGCCGTGCCGTGGGGGATCTCCTTGTCCATGCAGCGCAGGAGCTTTTCGCGGACAATTTCCGCGCAGATCTGCCGCTCCGGCTGGTCGGTGACCATATCCTCCGGAAAAAGCGGCGGCCCTTCGGGGAGAAGGTCTTGCAGCACATCCAGCAGGCCATCGACCCCCTCGCCCTGCCGCGCGGAGACGGGGACGACGGCGTGAAACGGATGCGCCCTGCTGTAGACCTCCATCACGGCGAGCAGCTCCTCTTTCTTCACCGTGTCAATTTTATTGATGACCAGCACCGTGGGCACACCCAGCTGCGCGGCGCGCGCGATGAGCTCCCCCTCCGGCGCGCCGATGTTGGCGATGGGCTCGACGAGCAGCAGCACGCCGTCCACATCCGCCACGCTCTCGCGCACCACCTTGACCATGTAGTCTCCCAGCCGGTTGCGCGCCTTGTGCAGCCCCGGCGTATCCATAAAGACATATTGGCAGTCGCCGCGGTTTACCATGCCGAGGATGCGGTTGCGGGTGGTCTGCGGCTTGCTGCTCACAATGGCGATCTTCTCGCCCACGAGCGCGTTCATCAGGGTGGACTTGCCCACGTTGGGCCGTCCCACCACGGAAAGAATGCCGGATTTATTGATCTCCATCTTGCCCCTCCGTTCTGGTGATGCCGAGCCGGGTGAGAATCTCCTCCTCCGCCCGGCGCATGCGTCTCTTTTCCGCGCCCTCGTCCAGATGGTCGTAGCCGAGCAGGTGGAGGACGGAGTGTACGGCAAGATACGCCAGCTCCCGCTGCGTGCCGTGCCCGAATTCCGCGCCCTGCGCCACCGCGCGCGGCACCGAAAGCGCCATGTCCCCGAGCGGAATGCGCCCGGTGGCGGGGTCTGCGTACATTTCACCGGGCGGCACGCCGGGCGTCAGCTCGAACATCGGAAACGAGAGGACGTCGGTGGGCCTGTCCACCGCGCGCTGCGCCAGATTGATCCTCTGTATCCCCGCGTCGTCCGTCAGCAGGACGCTGATCTCACACGGATGCTGTACACCCTGTACCGCAAGCGCTTCCGCCACCGCGCGCCCCAGCAGCGCGCCGTACGCCGCGCACCAGTCCACCCCGTCGCAGTCGCTCTCGAGCAATACCTCATGGTTCATTTCACGCGCCCCTTCCGGCGTTTTTCATCCTCCTCATACGCCCTGATGATGCGCTGGACAATCACATGGCGCACCACATCGCTCTCCCCGAGCTGGCAGATGGAGATATCCTCCACATTGCGCAGCACCCGCATCGCCTCGCGCAGGCCGGACACCTTGTCCTCCGGCAGGTCGATCTGGGTAATGTCGCCGGTGATGACGATTTTAGAGCCAAAGCCCATGCGGGTCAAAAACATTTTCATCTGCTCGCGGCTGGTGTTCTGCGCCTCGTCGAGAATGATAAAGGAGTCGTCCAGGGTGCGCCCGCGCATGTAGGCGAGCGGCGCGACCTCGATATTCCCGCGCTCGAGATATTTGTTGTAGGTCTCCGCCCCCAGCATGTCGAACAGCGCGTCGTAGAGCGGGCGGAGATAGGGGTCCACCTTCGACTGCAGGTCGCCGGGGAGGAAGCCGAGCCGCTCCCCCGCCTCCACCGCCGGACGGGTGAGGATAATGCGGTTGACCTGCTTGTCCCGAAACGCGGTGACGGCGGCGGCCACGGCGAGGTAGGTCTTGCCCGTACCCGCCGGGCCGATGGCGAGGGTGATGGCGCTTTTTCGGATGGCGTCGACGTACTTCTTCTGCCCCACGGTCTTGGCCTTAATGGGCTTCCCCTTCGCCGTGATGCACAGCACGTCCCGCGCCAATTCCCCGATGCGCGCCTCGTTGCCGCTGCGCACGAGATTGATGATATAGCGCACATTCTGCTCGGTGATCGCCTCACCCCGCGCGGAGAGGGAGAGCAGGCCCTCCACCGCCTTGACCGCAAAGATCACCGCCTCCGGCTCGCCGGAAATTTTAAGCTCCGTGTTGCGGTTGACCACCGTCACGCCGAGCTCCTGCTCAATCATTCTAATATTTTCATCAAAGGAGCCGAAGACGCTGATGGCCTGCTCCATGCGTTCAATGCTGATCGTCTGTTCCGTCAATTGACCCGTTCCCTTCTGTATTGCCGTCCGGATTTCCCTGCGCGGTGTCCTCCGGCTGCCCTTCCCATGCGGAAAAGACGCCGATCTCCTCCTGGCACTCCGCGACGAGCGTCACAGAGAGCACGCCGTTCTGCTCCGCTGCCGTGCAGGTGGTGCCCGTCACCTTGCCGTCCTCGCCGAGCTCCTGCAGCAGCTGGGCCTGCAGCCGCTCCTCCAGCATGGCGCGCGCCGCCTCCGTGTCGATGGCCGCGCTTGTCACGGTGTAGTCGCGCACCGTCTCCCTGCCGAAGGAGATGGGGATCTGCCACTCCTCCCCGCGCGAAAGCGGCCACGTCTCCTGTATTTTATCATACTTTTCGAAAGAAATGCCACTGTTTGTGTAAATATTTAAACGCCGGTCAAAAAAATAGAGAAAATAGCGCGTCTCCTCCGCGCCGCTGTATACCTTCACATCGCTCTCAAGCGGGATTTCCGCCGTCAGCGTGCGCCATGTGCGGGCGTAGACCCGCCCCTGCGCGTGTACCTGCTGCCACTTTCCCTCATAGCCGCTGTACTCCGGCGGGGCGAGGTAAATGTTGCCCGCAATCACGACCTCCCCCTCCAGTACCGTGTCCCCTTCCTGCGCCATCGCCTGCCCGCTCTCCGCTTCGATGCGGGTGATGATCCCGCTCGCCCGCGCCCTGATATCACCGAGCTGCGTCTGATCCACAATTTTGGGCGCTTTGATCCCCTCGCGCACCTCCACCTGTGCGCGGGTGCCGTTGAGGTTGATGGCCATCCACGAGAGCTCCGGCAGGTTCAGCAGCGCCTCGTTTGCGATCTTCCGCTCATCGACCGACGGGCCGTACATCCCCGGGCGCAGACCGCTGCGCCAGAGCTCAGAGAGGATGACCGCCGTGGGTACGCTCTCGTTTCCGCTCACGTCGATGACCAGAATGTAGCGCGAGAGCACGCTCACGGCGGCAAGGGAAATCGCAAGCCCCGCCACAAAGGCGTAGCGCCTGCGGAATCGCTCTAAAATGGATGGTACGCCACGGGGGGCAAGGCGTTTTACATTACACCTCGCTTTCTCCCCCAGGGCCTCGGCACGGCGCACGTCGGCGCGGGTGACCGTGATGTGCAGCACCCCGCCGCCCGGCCAGTCCACCCCCCAGAAGAGGATTCCACGCTGGCCGCATAAGTTTAAAAAGCGCTCCGGGAATGCGCCCTCGACTTCCAGGTCTACGCTGCCCCGGAGAAAATTCACCAGCTTGTTCATGCCTGCCTCCCTTCCTCTTTTTTGTTTCTTAATGTTGTTACCCTCTACTACTTGTTATGGGGGTTCCCCTTGCCCTCTGCGGGCGTGCCCTGTTTTTTCGCCTGCTCGGCGGGAGGCAGGGCTCCGCCCTGCACCCTTTACGGGGGAC
>JAJBUC010000012.1 GCA_020860545.1 Oscillospiraceae bacterium
TCGCTTTCGCAATAATTGCAACAGTTTTTTTACTTCTTCTTTGTAATTAACTCCTCCTTTTTCATCAAAATGGGGAAATTCGCAACAAATTCGGCATTTAAAACGCCCGTTCCTTTCAGCCCATATATGGAATGTTCTCCCCATCGTATAGTACCCGAACATGCCAAAACATAATACATATAGTATACGGGCGTCTTGTTGACATAAAACTGTATTATTTTCCTTTCTATCAGAAAGTGGGAAAAATTAAATTTTTATTGAAATTTAATTTTTTATGCCTTTTTAAGAGCCCTGCCCTGTACTTGCCGCGGCGCGGAATCGGGCGCGTGATTTCTTGATTTCATCGTAGGCGTCGGAAACCGCTTCCTCCGTTCGGCGCAGTGCGTCCTCACAATAGGTATTCGCGGCGTGCCGCAGTTCGCGGCTGCGCTCCTCCGCCTGACGGAGCATATCGTTGCCCATCTGCTTTGCCTTGAGCAGGATTTCTTCCTGCGAAATGAGCTGTCTCGCCTGCTCCTCCGCCTGCTTGCGAATCAGCTCCGCCTCTCGCTTGGCAGAGGTAATATACTCATTGCGCGATGCAATCAGCTTCTTCGCCTCAGCCAGCTCCATCGGAAACTGGCCGCGGATTTCGTCCATGAGATCAAGCGCCTTATCCCGCTCAAGCATACATTTATCGCCGCTGAGCGGCACGTTTTTTGCTTCGTCTATCATTGCAAACAGCATATCCATGAGTTCATCCACGCCGGTAGCCATCTACATATCCCTCCAGGTCCTGATTTTTTGATTGACCTCGTCAATAATTTCCCTCGGTACAAAATCCGTTAAGTCCGCGCCGTAAGACGCCATTTCCTTCACGACGCTCGAGCTTAAATAGGTATATTTTGCGCTGGACGGGAGAAACATGGTCTCCAGCCGCGGATTCAGCTTCCGGTTGATCATCGCCATCTGAACCTCTTTTTCATAGTCCGAGACCGCGCGCAGTCCCTTTACCACAACGGCCGCCTTGTGCGCCCGGCAATAGTCCGCAAGCAGATCCGTTGACGCGTCGACCACAACATTGGGCAGCTTGTACACCACGCGCCGGAGCAGCTCTACCCGCTCCTGCGGCGTGAACAGTCCACTCGGCTTTTCCGCGTTGGACAACACGCAAACGATCAGCCGGTCAAAGCAGAGCGCGGCGCGTTTGATGAGATTCAAATGCCCCAGCGTAACGGGATCAAAGCTCCCAGGGTAGACCGCAACCTTCACACAATACACTTCTTTCGTTTCTCAGACGTACCGGAAGAATGAAGTGGAGCCGGTATGCAGCGCTGTTATTCAGCCATAACGGCGGCATAGCGTCACCTGAATTTTTCCATACCGGTATGCCTTTCCCCACAGATAGGGTTGCGCCAGCTCCGGCAACCCGTCGTCCAAAGAATGCTCACAGATTATTATACCATTTTCGCTCACAATGTCAATGTCGGCGATGGATTTCAGGGCATTTTTGAGCAAATCGGTAGAATAGGGGGGATCGAGAAAGATCACGTCAAACTTCTGCCTGCAGGTGCGCAGGAACGTGAGCGCATCCTCCCGCACCACCGTGGCGACAGGCGTAAACCCGGTGGCGGCCAGATTCTCTCCGATCACAGCCACGGCGTCCCGGCGCAGATCGACAAAAGTCGCGCGCGCCGCGCCACGGGAGATCGCCTCAATGCCGAGCTGTCCCGTACCTGCGAACAAATCCAGCACATTGCGCCCGGGAACATCAAACTGGATGATATTGAACACCGACTCCTTCACCCGGTCGGTTGTCGGTCTGGTCTCCAGCCCCGGCAGCTCCTTCAGGCGCTTGCCGCGCCGCGTGCCGCTGATCACTCTCATGGCTGCTTCTCTCCCTTCGCTTGTAACGCCTCAAATACCGCCTGCGCCACCGGCTTTGGAACCACCTGCTCCAGCTCCGCGAGCGTCGCCGCTTGCACGCGCGTGACACTCTTGAAGTGGCGCAGCAGCTGGGTGCGCCGCTTGGGTCCCACCCCGGGTATTTGATCCAGCTCCGACCCCTTTACCCGCAGGGACTGCTGCTGGCGGTGGAAGGTGATGGCAAAGCGGTGTGTCTCCTCCTGAATCTGGCCAATGAGGGCAAAAACCGCCTGATTTGCCTGAATGCCGATCTCAGCTCCGGTCGGTGTGACAAGCGCGCGCGTGCGGTGGCGGCCGTCCTTTACCATGCCGAATACCGGAATTTGCAGCCCCAATTCCTCCAGCACGCCGACCGCCACCCGCGCGTGGCTCTCTCCCCCGTCGATGAGCAGCAGGTCGGGCAGTTCGGCAAACCGCGCGTCCCCCTCCAGATACCGCTGGAAGCGTCGGGTGAGCACCTGCTTCATCGCGGCGTAATCGTCCGCCTGCTCCATATCACGCAGCTTGAAATGGCGGTAATCCCGCTTACATGGGCGGGCATTTACATACACCACCATGGAAGCCACAATATCGCTCGCCCCCTGATTGGAGATATCATACGATTCCATCCGCATTGGCGGAGTCTGCAGATCCAGCATTTTCCCGAGCAATTCGAGGAGTTTGGACTGCCGCTCCTCCCGGCTGGTTGCTCGCTCCGCCTCCTCCTTTGCGTTGAGGTTGGCAAGCTGGATGAGCTCCGCCTTTGCGCCCCGCTGCGGGGTAATCACATACACCCGGCGCGCTGCCCGCTCCGACAGCATACGGGCGAGCGGCACCTCATCCTCCAGCTCGCAGGGAAGCAGAATCTGCTTCGGCAGATGGCTGCGCCCACCGTAATACTGCCGCACCAGAGATGAGACGATATCGGACAGCTCCTCCTCCATGGGCGTCTGTAAGAGCTGCCAGTCCTTTGCCGCAAGCTCCCCTTCGATATAGTGGAGCACCACAAAGCAGGTTTTTGCCTCCCCGCGGTAAACCCCCACCACATCGGTATCCGCAAGGCTCCCGGAGAGTACCTTTTGCCGCTTTCCAAGCAGCTCAATCGCCTGGTACCGGTCGCGCAGCTGGGCGGCACGCTCAAACTGCAGCGCATCGGCGGCCTGCGCCATCTCGGCAAGCAGCTCCTCCCCCACCTGCTTAAATTCCCCCTCCATCAGGCGAATGGCCTGCTGTGCCGCCTCCTGATACATCGCCATATCCGCCTCGGCGCGGCAGTAACCGTCGCACAGGCCCATGTGGAAGTTCAGGCAGGGGCGGCTCTTGCCCTGATCGCGCGGGAATTTCTTGTTGCAGGAGGGAAGCTTGAGGGCACGGCGCAGCGCCTCAATGATCCCCTGTGTATTGCCCCGGCTGCCATACGGTCCGAAATAGCGTGCCCCGTCCTCCGCCGCGCGGCTCGCGAGGGAGAGGCGCAGCATACCGTTTTCCATGGCAACCCGGATATAGGGGTAGCCCTTGTCATCCTTGAGTAAAATGTTGTAGTGTGGCTGGTGCCGCTTGATGAGCGCCGACTCCAGCACCAACGCCTCAAATTCCGATTCCGCCACAATGACGTCAAAGGTATCGACCTGGCTGACCATGGCACGGGTCTTTTCAGTGTGCGACGCGGCGTCCTGAAAATACTGGGAGACCCTGTTTTTGAGGGCCTTTGCCTTCCCCACATAGATGACCTCATGGTGCAAATTCTGCATGATATACACACCTGGGCGCAGCGGGAGCGCACGGGCTTTTTCCTTCAATTCTTCCAATGTCATTTTGCTCGCCCGCCTCCCATTCTTCCGTCAAAAAAAGCGCCGCAATGCGACGCTTTAAGCTATACATAAAACCCGGCTTGCAAGGCGGAACGAACCCCCTCAGGGGTGTCTTACACGTGCCATCGCCCGCCCGCAGGCGGCATTGTTACAATAAGATCACGGCTTTATTGCAACAATGCTTTTTGTCCTAAATCTTATTCCGCCAGTTCCGTTGTGACCAGCTTAACAAGTGCTTCCACCGCTTCCTTCTCGTCCGGTCCGTCGGCGATGAGGTTAATGGACATCCCCTTCACAATACCGAGTGACAGCACACCGAGCAGGCTCTTTGCGTTAACGCGTCTTTCATCCTTTTCCACCCAGATGGAACTTTTAAATTCATTCGCCTTCTGAATAAAAAAGGTTGCAGGTCTTGCATGAAGGCCAATTTGATTATTGACAACCGCCTCTTCCATGTACATTTTAGCGTCCCTCCCAAAGCTGTGTTATAC
>JAJBUC010000105.1:0-11124 GCA_020860545.1 Oscillospiraceae bacterium
GGTTTGTGATGGTGCTCAACATCATCAACGGTGTGCGGCAGCGCAACTTTGAAAAGATTCTCTTCGGGCCGAACGGTCTTGCGGGTATGGCGTTTTACCTGGGCCTGATTATCGCGGCGCTCAGCACCCTGATTTTGAAGGTCAACCTCTTTGTCCCCGGCTACATCATCCCGGTCCTAATCGTGCCGCTGGTGCTGATTTTCCTCAAGGAGCCGCTCTCCAAGCTTTGTAAGGGCGATCCGGACTGGAACAAGCTGAACCTCGGCGAATTCATCGGCGTGGGCTTTTTTGAGCTCTTTGAGACGCTGCTTTCCTATCTGACCAACACGCTATCCTTTTTGCGTATCGGTGCGTACGCCATTACCCATGTGGGGCTGATGCTGGTGGTACACATGCTGGCAGGCTCCGACAATATTGTCATTCTCGTGGCGGGCAATATTTTTGTGATGGGCTTTGAGGGGCTGCTCGTATGCATTCAGGTGCTGCGTTTGGAATTTTACGAACTGTTCGGCCGCTTTTACGACGACGGCGGTGTTCCGTTCCAGCCAAAGATTATCGACTATACCACACGCAGTAATTAACAAATAAAGCTTTGGAGGATGTTTATTATGAAATATCTGGCACTTTTGGTGGCAACCTTCGCCATGCTCTCACCCCTGTTTCTGGTTGGTATTCGCAAGTATACGGGCACGCAGGCGAAGCGCGCCCTCGGCACCAACATCATCGCGTTTTTCGGCTGTCTTGTGATGGCGACGGTACTCGGCTTCGGCGGCAGCGCATCGGCGGCGGCTCCGGTGATGGACACGGCGGCGCAGGCTGCGAGCGGTATGGCCGACGGCATGAAGTACATCGGCAGCGCCCTTGCGGTGGGACTTTCCGGCATCGGCGGCGGCATCGCGGTCTCCGCGGCGGCCTCCTCGGCGCTCGGCGCAATCTCTGAAAATGACAAGAACTTTGGTAAGGCGCTGATCTTCGTCGGCCTTGCGGAAGGCGTCGCTCTGTACGGCCTGATCGTCGCGCTGCTGCTGCTCTTTACCTGATTATGAAATACTTTGTCATAACCGACAGCACGGATACTCAGGTCGGCCTGCGCTTTGCGGGCATTGAGGGCGTGGTGGTGCGCGGTGAGGGGGAGCTGAAGCAGGCCATTGCCGCAGCGGCGGCCGACCCGGAGATTGGTGTGCTGCTGATCACCGAGCACCTCGCGGCGCTCTGCGCAGAGCAGGTCGCCCCACTCAAGCTCACGGCGCAGCGCCCCCTGGTGGTGGAGATTCCCGACCGGCACAGCGCCGGACGGGCGTCCAATTCCATCATGCGCTATGTGCGCGAGGCCATCGGTGTTTCGCTGTAGTGTGTTGATTTACGAAAAAATTGCGAGGGGAGGAGTCTTACGCCATGCCTGATTTGAATCAAAAAATCGAGCGCTTTACCTCCGCTATCCTGCAGGAGGCGGCGGAGGAAAATGAGCGCAAGCTGGCGCAGCTCCAGCAAAAGCGCAAAAGCGCGCTTGCGGCTGCTGAGGATCTGATTCTGCTGGACTCTTATAACTTTGTCCACAGTGAGGTCTCCCGCATCCATACCGACGCAGGCAAGCGGGTTTCTCAGCATGCGCTTGAGCAGAAGCGCGCGCTTGCGGTGCGGCGCAAGGAGATTACCGAGGAGGTTTTTGCGGGCGTGACCAAACGCCTGCGTGACTTTACCGCGTCGCCGCAATACGCCGCAAGGCTTTCAAACCTGTTTAAGGGCGCAATCACGTCGCTTGAGGGGGCGACACAGGCACGCCTGTACCTGCGCAAGGAGGACCTGCCCCTGGCAGGGCAGCTGACCTCGCTTGCGCCGGGTATGGACATCGCCGTGCTGGAAGGAGATTTCCGGCTGGGCGGGATTGTGCTGGAAGCACCCGCGCTCGGCCTTCGGGTGGACTCCACCTTCGACGGCATGCTAAGCGCGCTCGACAATACCTTTGCCGAGCTCTTCGGGCAGGCAGTCACGGAATCAAACTAAGAGAAAGGGTGGCAGTTTTTTATGAATGACACACAGTATGCCATCCGTGGCATCAACGGGCCGGTTGTGACGGTGGTCGGCGGCCGCGCTCTGGGCCTGATGGACATGGTACATGTCGGCGACGAGCGCCTCACCGGTGAGGTGGTGGGCATTAAAGACGGCGTCACCACGGTACAGGTCTATGAGGATACGGAGGGGCTCAAGCCCGGCCAGCCGGTGACTACCACCGGTGCGCCCATGTCGATGCTGCTTGGGCCGGGCCTGCTCAGCCATATTTTTGACGGAATCGCCCGTCCGCTGACCGAGATCGAGCAGCGCAGCGGGGTGTTTATCGGGCGGGGGCTCAATCTGCCGTCGCTCGACGAGTCGGCGCTCTGGCAAGTCACCATGGCAGTGAAAGTGGGAGACACGGTGCGCGCGGGGATGATGTACGCCTCCTGTCCGGAGACGACGCTCATCGACCACCGCTGCCTTATTCCCCCCGGACTGGAAGGCAAAATAACAAAAGTTGCGCCGGACGGTGAATACAACGTGTCGCAGGTGCTCGCGGAACTGACGGACGAGGCGGGCAAGGTGCACGAGCTCAAGCTCGGCCAGTACTGGCCGATTCGCACCCCGCGCCCCATGCGGGAGCGGCTTCCCATTGACCGGCCCCTTCTGACGGGGCAGCGGGTCATCGACACGTTTTTTCCGGTCGGCAAAGGCGGTGCGGCTGCGATCCCCGGCCCCTTCGGCGCGGGCAAGACCATGACGCAGCACCAGCTTGCCAAGTGGTCGGACGCGGATATCATCGTCTATCTCGGCTGCGGCGAGCGCGGCAACGAGATGACGGAGGTGCTTGAGGAGTTTACAAAGCTCCTCGACCCGAAGAGCCACCAGCCCCTGATGAGCCGCACCATTCTCATTGCCAATACCTCCAATATGCCGGTCGCGGCGCGCGAGGCGTCTGTGTATACCGGCATGACGATGGCGGAGTATTACCGCGATATGGGCTATCATGTGGCGCTCATGGCGGACAGCACCTCGCGCTGGGCGGAGGCGCTGCGCGAGATCTCCGGGCGGCTGGAGGAGATGCCGGCGGAGGAGGGCTTCCCCGCGTATCTCGCCTCGCGGCTCGCCGAGTTTTACGAGCGCGCCGGCTATGTCAGAACGCTTGAGGGAAAGGAGACGTCGGTCACGGTGGTCGGGGCGGTCTCCCCGCAGGGCGGCGATTTTTCCGAGCCGGTCACACAAAATACGAAGCGCTATGTGCGCACCTTCTGGGGCCTTGACCGCGCCCTTGCCTACGCGCGCCACTTTCCATCCATCAACTGGCTGACGTCGTATTCCGAGTATGTGGACGATCTCAAGCCGTGGTATGACAGCCATGTGAGCCCCCTGTTCGTCCCCTACCGGCAGCGCCTGTTCACCCTCCTGCAGGAGGAGGCGAAGCTGATGGAGATCGTCAAGCTCATCGGCGCGGACATCCTGCCGGAGGATCAGAAGCTGACCATTGAGGTGGCAAAGCTTGTGCGTGTCTGCTTCCTGCAGCAAAACGCGTATCACGATGTGGACACCTACGTGCCGATGGAGAAGCAGTTTAAGATGATGGACGTCATCCTGACGCTCTATGACGGCGCAAAGGAGCTGGTGGAGAAGGCGATCCCGCTCTCACAGCTGGTCGCGACCGGCATATTTGAAACCGTCAATAAGATGAAATATGAGGTCAGAAACGACGAGCTGGAAAAATTCGAGGAGTATAAGGCGCAGATTCGGGATGTCCTGAGCCAGGTCATACGGACCAACAGCTAGGAGTTAGGAGTAATGTGATGAAACTGGAATATATCGGCCTGTCGGAGCTCTCCGGTTCCCTGATCGCGCTTGACGGGGTGACGGGTGCGGCGTACGACGAGGTGGCGGAGATTACGCTCACGAGCGGCGAGAGCCGCATGGGCCGCGTGATTATGATCGACGGGGAGCGCGTGGTGCTGCAGGTGTTTGAGGGCACCCACGGTATTTCACTGGAAAACGCGCGCACCCACTTTACCGGCCACCCGATGGAGATGGGCCTTTCACCCGATATGCTCGGCCGCGTCTTTGACGGCGCAGGACGGCCCATCGACGGTTTGGGCGCGCTCTATCATGAGGAGACGCGCAACATCAACGGCGGTGCCATCAATCCGGTTTCCCGCCAGTACCCGCGCAGCTGTATCTATACGGGCATTTCCGCCATTGACGCGACCGCAACGCTCATCCGCGGGCAGAAGCTGCCCATTTTTTCAGGCTCCGGCATGCGCCATAACGAGCTTGCAGCGCAGATCGTCCGGCAGGCGCATGTGGCGGGTGAGGACGGGGAATTTGCCATCGTCTTTGCCGCGATGGGTGTAAAAAACGACACGGCGGATTTCTTCCGCCGCAACTTTGAGGAGGCGGGCGCGCTGCAGCGGGTGGTCATGTTCCTCAACCTCGCGGCAGACCCCATTATAGAGCGTATCCTCACACCGCGCTGCGCGCTGACGGCGGCGGAGTATCTCGCTTTTACGCGCGGGTACCATGTGCTTGTCATCATGACCGACATGACGTCCTACTGCGAGGCACTGCGTGAGTTCTCCTCCTCCAAGGGGGAGATCCCATCCCGGAAAGGCTTCCCGGCGTACCTCTATTCCGACCTCGCCTCCCTCTACGAGCGCGCGGGGCTCATCCACGGGATGCCGGGCTCCGTGACGCAGGTGCCCATCCTCACCATGCCAAACGACGATATCACCCATCCCATCCCCGACCTTACGGGCTATATTACGGAGGGGCAGATCGTGCTCGACCGCGATATGGACCAGCAGGGCATTTATCCGCCCATCAATATTCTCTCCTCCCTCTCGCGCCTGATGAAGGACGGCATCGGCAAGGGCTATACGCGCGAGGATCATCCCGATCTATCCAATCAGCTCTTTGCGTCCTACTCCAAGGTGAAGGATGTGCGCTCTCTCGCCTCGGTGATCGGTGAGGATGAGCTGGGCGAAATTGACCGGTGCTATCTCCGCTTCGGGCAGGCGTTTGAGCGCGTGTTTGTGCAGCAGAGCGCCTTTGCCGACCGCAGTATTGAGGAGACGCTCGATCTTGGATGGAAGCTTCTAACCATCCTGCCCAAGTCGGAGCTCGACCGTGTGGACAGCGCCACCGTTGCGGCGCATTATGTGGAAAACGCGTATCAGACCCTGCTGGAGACAGCGAAATAAGACGATTGTACACCGCGCCGAAAGGAGGTTTCAGTGATGGCAACGGCAATTCTCCCCACAAAAGGGAACCTGATGGCCGCCAAGCGCTCCCGCGAGCTGGCGCAGACCGGCTATGAGCTGATGGATCGGAAACGAAATATCCTCGTGCGCGAAATTATGTCCCTGCTAGATACGGCGAAAGAGGTGCAGGACCAGATCGACACCGTATTTACCGAGGCGTATACCGCGCTGCAAAAGGCGAATATCCGCCTTGGGATCTGCGACCGCATTGCCGAGGGGGTCGATGTGGATAATTCGCTGGAGCTGCGCTACCACTCCGTAATGGGGGTGGAGCTGCCCCATATCCCTGACAACGCCCGCGCGCCGTACCCTGAATACGGGCTGAGCGATACCTGCGCGGAGCTGGACGACTGCTATATCAAGTTCCACCGGGTGAAGGAGCTCACACGCCAGCTTGCAGAGGTGGAAACCTCCATCTATCGCCTCGCGACCTCCATCAAAAAAGCGCAGAAGCGGGCGAATGCCCTGCAAAATATCGTCATACCGGGGCTGGATGAGACGATTCGCGTCATTACCGACGCGCTGGAGGAGAAAAACCGCGAGGAGTTTGTGAGGCTGAAGGTCATTAAGCGGATGTCGAATTAGGGTTAGGCTGTACTTCTTGCGGAGGGGAATCCCCTCTATAACAAGCAAAAACCTCCGAAATAGACGATAAAACCATCGTCTATTTCGGAAATTTTTATTTTTGGCCGATTGTTGCCCTCCGCGCAGGAGAATAATATGGTTTAGTTCAAGGTTTTATAAAGGAAATGTAAATATACTGGTGTCAGAAAGCAGATGGAGGTGATCCCAATGGCCAAATACAAACAATGCTTTCAACGCAAAGAAGTAAAATATATCCTGAATGAGGCGCAGTTACAGTCGCTGACGTCGGTATTTGAGACGCATATGGAAGCAGACGAATTTTTTGAAACAGAAATCAATAATCTTTACTACGATACACCGGACTTCCGGCTCATTCGCCGGTCACTTGAAAAGCCGGTCTACAAGGAAAAGCTGCGCCTGCGCACATACGGCGTACCCGGTGAGAACGATCAGGCCTTTATTGAGCTGAAGAAAAAAATCTATGGTGTGGTCTATAAGCGCCGCGTCGCCATGCCGCTCTGGCGGGCGATGGACTATCTCGACGGCAAGGACCCAGGCGACGGAGGCCAGCTCTTTCAGGAATTGGACTGGGTTTTAAACTATTACGGCAATCTACAGCCTGCAATGGTAATCAGCTACAGGCGGGAATCCCTCAAGGGCATAGAGGATCCCGCATTGCGTGTGACCTTTGACCGCGACATTTGCTGGCGGCAAAACCATCTGGATTTGCAGGAGGGCGCGTGGGGGCAGCCGGTGCTGGAGCCCGGTCAGTGCCTGATGGAGCTGAAAATCCCCAACGGCATGCCCATATGGTTGACGGATGCGCTGACACAGGCGCGCGCCTATCCCGGCAGCTTTTCCAAATACGGCAAGGCGTATCGGAATTGGAAGCAATGTGGGAACCCGCAGGAGGTGGTAAGACACTATGCTTAATGGCATATTTGCATCGGTTTACGGTGACACGATTACGCTGACGGCCTTTTTCATCTCCGCTGTGGCTGCGCTGCTGCTTGGATTTTTCATCGCGTGGAGCTACAAGCGGGTGGCAGACGGAAGCACGAGCATGAGCATTACACTCGCGTTCCTCCCGTTTTTGGTTCAGATTGTGATCCTGCTTGTCAACGGGAATCTCGGCGCGGGCGTGGCGGTGGCGGGGGCATTCAGCTTGATTCGTTTCCGCTCCGCCCCGGGCACCGCGCGTGATATCACAACCATTTTTCTTGGGATGACGGTGGGCCTTGCCTGTGGCATGGGCTATGTGGCAATCGGGGTGCTGGCGGCGATTGTCGTGTGCGTCCTCATGATACTCGCACAGGCTATCTCAGCGCGCGGCTCCGGCGAGGAGCGGGAGCTGCGCATCACCATCCCGGAGGATCTGGACTATACAGGCATATTTGACGACCTGTTTGCGCAGTATACGAGCAAAAATCAATTGCTGTCAGTTAAAACCACCGATATGGGGAGCCTTTACAAGCTGCAGTACCATGTCTGCCTGCGCAGCGCGCAGCGGGAAAAGGAATTCATCGACCAACTGCGCTGCCGCAACGGGAACCTGGAAATCATCTGCGGCAGAGCACCCAGCGAAAGATTGTGAGCACGGGTTTTACTGGAAAGGAGCAGATTACTATGAATATCGAACCGGGCACGCGGACAGTGCCGAAGCGGATCCTCGGCATTGTGCTTGCAGCGGCGCTCGTCGTCCTCCTCGTCGCGGCATGCACGATGAATAAGGCTGTGAGCGTGAGCGCCGCGACCATCGGCGAGAGCGACAACACCTTTACCTTCTCCGACAGCGCCATTGCCGTCTCCGGCAGCGGCAGCGGGGGGTATGAAGTCAGCGGTACCGACCTCACCATCACCGCGGCGGGTACCTATGTGCTGACAGGAACTGCGGCAGAGGGCCCCGTGACGGTGAAGAAGGAGCTCACGGGCGTGACGCTGATCTTAAACGGACTCTCCCTCGCCGCGTCAGATACCGCGCCCATCACCTGCAATAAATCCACCGAGGTTACCATTGCGGTGTACGGAACCAATCTTCTGACCGACAATGAGGACATTGCAAACGAGGCCGACACGGAATTCGGCGGCGCGGGCATTAAGGTCAAAAGCGGCGGCACAATGCTGCTCACCGGCCCCGGCACGCTGACCGTAAACGGCACCTGTAAAAACGGTATCAAGGGCGCGGCGGAGGCAAATATCACCGTGTCGGAGCTGACGCTCGACGTAACGGCGGCGAACAACGCCCTTGCAAGCGACGGCACCCTGACCGTCGAGAGCGGCACCATCACGTTGCATTCCGCGGGCGACGGGATGAAGGCAGAGCCCGACACGGACGACACCGTATCCGCCGGCGCAGTCAATATCACGGGCGGCACCATCACCATTGTCTCAGCCGGTGACGGCGTGCAGGCCAATGACATCACCATCAGCGACGGAACCCTGACCATCACGGCGGGCGGCGGCTATCAGGCTACGCTCGGGACGGACGACAGCGCAAAGGGGATAAAAGCGGCAAACACCATGACGCTTTCCGGCGGGACATACGTGCTCGACTGCGCCGACGACGGCCTGCATGTGGGCACGGAGATCAACATTACCGGCGGCACATATACCATCCAGACCGGGGACGATGCCATTCACGCGGACTATACGCTCAACATCGGCACCAAGGACAGTGCGAGCGGGCCGGACATCACCATTACAAGCAGCGTTGAAGGGATCGAAGCGGCCGTCATCAACATGTATTCCGGCACAGGAAGCGTTGTCGCGTCCGATGACGGCATCAACGCCGCGAACAGCGACCTTGCGCAGTACGACTTTGCCATCAATGTTTACGGCGGCACCTGGACCGTCGATTCCAAGGCGGACGGTCTCGACTCCAACGCCGCCATCAACCTCTACGGCGGCACGATGGAGGTACACGGCCCTGTCACAAGCGGAGAAGGCGCACTGGATTATGACGGTGTGTGCACCTATGAGGGCGGCACCTTCCTCTTCATGGACGTGGGCGGTATGACGCAGTATCCAAGTTACGGCAACTATGTCGCATTCGGCAGCGGCGGCATGGGCGGCGGTATGGGTGGCGGCATGGGCGGCAGGACAGACACGGCCATGCAGGACGGCACCGCGCCGACTATGCCGGACGGACAGACACAGACAGGCACAACGGGTACTACAGACACAACCGGTACGACGGGACAGTTCGGCGGCGGCAGATCGCGCGGACAGATGGGCACCGCGCCGGACGGACAGACATCCACAGGGGATACCACCCAAACTGTGCCGCAGTCCGGCGGGCAGACGGGCACGGATCAGACGACAACCCAGACGAGCACGCAGTCCATCTCCATTGTTGCGGGGACGGAAATTGAAATCCGCGACAGTGCCGGCAATACCCTCTATACAACAACCGGCACAAAAAGTGTGAGCCACGTCATCTTCCTGGATGACAGCCTGACGGAGGGCGAGACCTATACCCTCTGGCTCGACGGAACACAGGCCGCTGAAGCCACAGCCGGCGCGGGCACCGGTGCCACCGGCATGGGCGCGATGGGCGGCGGAGGCGGCAATATGGGTGGCGGCAGCATGGGCGGCACGCGGACGAACCAGAGCACCTTCACAGATGTCGCCACAGATAGCTGGTACTATCAGGCGGTGCAGTTTACCCAGCAGCGCGGCATCATGAGCGGTACCTCCACCACCGAATTCTCGCCGGACGGCACCCTCAGCCGCGCAATGCTCGCGCAGATCCTCTACAATATGGCGGCTTCTCCCACGGCGGAGAGTCAAGGCCTCAAGGACGTGGCCTCCGATGCGTGGTACGTCGACGCCGTCAACTGGGCGGTTGCAAACGGCATCATGGAGGCTGGCGGCAGCAGCTTCTCGCCCGAAACCCTCGTCACCCGCGAGCAGATGGCGGTCATCCTGCAGAACTACGCCGACTATACCGGCGCGGAAACGTCCGCTACCGAGACGTTGAGCGGGTATACCGATGTCTCCTCCCTTTCCACGGAAGGGAAGAGCGCGATGCAGTGGGCGGTGGAGCAGGGCCTGATCAGCGGGGTAACCGCTACCACCCTTGAGCCGGGCGGAAACCTCACCCGCGCGCAGGCGGCGACCATCCTGATGCGCTTCTCCCAGCTCTACCAGCAGGGCCAGACGATGGGCGGCGGCATGATGCAGGGCGGCATGGGCGAGATGGGTACGATGGGCACACCCCCGGACGGCACCATGCCCGGTCAGACAACAGACAGCAGCGCGGCTGCGTCTGCGACATAAAGGAATCACTTAGCGATGATAGCGGGCGCGTTGCAGAAAGTAAATTCTGCGCGCGCCCGCTATCTGCTTGCCGCACCAAAGTGCCGCCATTGACATACACTAGGGGTGAAGGGAGGGTGGCCTTAATGGATATTTTTTGGCAATCCTGTGGCTGCTTTCAGGATTGCAGGCAATACAATCATATATTTACCATCCGCAAACTGGACAGCGTAACAGGCGCGCCCATTGCGGGGGCGGAGTTCACCCTCACCCCGCTCTGCGGCATCGGCACGCGGGTCGGTACAACCGACGCAAACGGGCGGCTGACGTTTTGCGTCACCCCCTGCACAGGCTATGAGCTGCGCGAATCGGCGACGCCGAGCGGATACACACCGAATACAGACCTACACACGGTATGCGTGGGCGCAAACGGCTGCGTTACCGTGGACGGTGTTGCCGTATGCATCTATGATATATTTAACATCCCGCTATCTGCGTTCTCCGTGACGTATCTCCCCAACGGGGGCACCGGGACATTTACCGATTCCGACCTTGTGGCGGGCAGTCTTTACACGATTAAGAGCGCCGCTGAAACCGGCATCACGCGGCCGGGATATACCTTCGTATCGTGGAACACCGCCCCGGACGGCACCGGCACGACGTATGTGCCCGGCGATGTGATTCACATCACAGGCGATCTTACGCTCTATGCGCAGTGGGTGGCGGAGATGACATTCTCCGTCGTGTATGGCCCCAACGGGGGCACCGGCGGGCACACCGATTCTGGCCTTGCGGCGGGTGCGAGCTACACGATACGCTCAGCCGCTGAGGCGAATGTGAGCCGCGCGGGCTACTCCTTCGCATCGTGGAACACCGCTTCCGACGGCACCGGGACAACGTATCTGCCCGGCGAGATGATCACCATCACCGGAGATCTCGTGCTCTACGCGCAGTGGACGCCTGATCTGTTCTCCCTCATCTATGACCCCAACGGGGGCACCGGCGG
>JAJBUC010000105.1:11224-23150 GCA_020860545.1 Oscillospiraceae bacterium
CTATGACCCCAACGGGGGCACCGGCGGACATATTGATTCCGGCCTTGCGGCGGGTGCGAGCTACACGGTACTGACTGCCGAGGAAGCGGATGTGAGCCGCACAGGCTTTATCTTCACATCGTGGAACACCTCCCCCGACGGTACCGGCACAACGTATCTGCCCGGCAATGTGATTGACATCACAGGCGATCTTATGCTCTATGCACAGTGGACACCGGAGCTGTTTTCTGTCATCTATGACCCCAACGAGGGCACCGGCGGACGCACTGATTCCGACCTTGCGGCGGGTGCGAGCTACACGGTACTGACTGCCGAGGAAGCGGATGTGAGCCGCACGGGCTTTGTATTCACCTCGTGGAACACCGCCCCGGACGGTAGCGGTACAACGTATCTGCCCGGAGAGGTCATTACCATCACCGGTGATCTGACGCTCTACGCGCAGTGGGCAATGGAGGTGATATACACTGTTATCTATGATGCCAACGGGGGTACCGGCGGACACACCGATGATCTTGCGCTGGGTACGGTCTATACCATACTGGACGAGGCCCAGACGGGCGTATTTTTACCGTCTTCCGTTTTAGTATCATGGAATACCAGCGCGGACGGCAGCGGTACAACGTATCTGCCCGGAGAGCAAATTACCATTGAACGCAGTTTGGTACTCTATGCGCAGTGGGAAAGTTTAGTTTAGCGTCCACAGCAAAAATGGGGTGTATCATATCCTTCTTGTGGTGGGGGTACCCCTTGCCCGCTACGGGCAAGATTCCAGCGAAAATCTCGCTAAAAGCTGATAGCGTTATATTTGCGGGATTACAATAGGCCGCAGAGGTGGTTGCAATGTATATCCGTATTAGAAGTTTACGGGAAGACAAGGATATGACACAGACACAAATGGCCGAAATACTAAACTGCAGCCAGCGTATATACAGCAATTACGAATGCGGCGATGTAGATATCCCCACACCTGTTTTGATCGGTATTGCCCAATTTCACCATGTCAGCACAGACTATTTGCTGGGGCTGACGGATGACCCAAAGCCACCAAAGTGAGCCATAGCCTGCCGGTTTCGGCAGGCTATAATTTTGCAATGCAATCTATATAAATTGCAATCATACGCTGAAAAAAGATGATTTCGCCGTATGATGACAAGGTGTATGGTTGAGTATTGATCAAAAAGGTGCTATAATATTTCATCAGTGTGAATATGGAATGGTATAGAACAAAATGGGGTTGATGTATTTCTATGAAGATTGTGGTCTTGGCGGGCGGGCTGAGTCCGGAGCGCAATGTGTCGTTATCCACGGGAACCATGGTGACGCAGGCACTGCGCGCGCTGGGGCATCGGGCCGGGCTGCTGGATATGTATTTCGGACTGGAGGACGGTACAGGCGCGCCGGAGAATTTTTTTGACGCGGCGGTCTCCGACACGGGGCGCAGCATCCGGCGGGACGCGCCGGATCTTGCAAAAATCAGGGAGAGCCGCAGATGGCAGAGCAAAAGCATGTTCGGGCCGGGTGTGCTGGAGCTTTGCGCCGAGGCCGATCTGGTTTTCCTCGCGCTGCACGGCACGTGCGGCGAGGATGGACGGGTGCAGGCGACCTTTGATCTGTTGGGCATTCCCTACACGGGCTCCGGGTTTCTCGGCAGTGCCATCGCGATGGATAAGGATTTGACCAAGCGCATGGTTGCGGGCATTGTCGCCACCCCCGCATGGCAGGTGCAGCGGTACGGCAAGGCGGAAATCCGCCGCATGGCCGCGCGCACGCGGCTGCCGTGCGTGGTGAAGCCCGTGGCAAGCGGTTCCTCCATCGGGGTTGCCATTGCGCGCACGCCGGAGGAGCTGGCGGCGGCGCTGGAGGAAAACCTGCTGCAAGAGAGCAGCCGTGTCGTGCTGGAGCAGTATGTCTCCGGGCGGGAGATTCAGGTTGGCGTGTTGGCGGGGGAGGCCCTGCCGTCGATCGAGATCATCACGCAGTCCGGCTTTTATGACTACAATCATAAATATCAGCCCGGCGCGGCGCGGGAGGTCTGCCCTGCGGACATCCCGTCCGAGACGGAGCGTGAAGTCCGGCAGGCGGCGATTCGGGTGTACCATGCGCTGGGACTTTCGGTCTATGCGCGGGCGGACTTTATCCTCGACGAATTCGGCGACATCTGGTTTCTGGAGATCAACACACTGCCGGGCATGACGCCCACCAGCCTCCTGCCACAGGAGGCCGCAGCGGTTGGAATCGACTATCAGGAGCTGTGCGGGCGGATTATTGAGGCCTCGCTTGCCGCGCGGGAGCAGGAAAGATAAAGGGAGACACGATATGCAGGATATGACCATACGAGAGATTTTGCAGGCGGTAAACGGACGACTGCTGGGCGACTTCACGGATCTGGATTTCACCGTGACCAAGGTGGAGACCGACAGCCGCACCATCCTTCACGAGGGCTCCCTGTTTATCCCGCTGGTCGGTGAGCGCTTTGACGGGCACGCGTATATCGGTGCCGCGCTTGAGGGCGGTGCCGCCGGATGCCTCACCCAGCGCGAGCGGGAGAGCTATCTGCCCGGTAAGTTTTATATTAAGGTGGATTCCACCCACCGGGCGCTGCGCGATCTCGCAAAGTACTATAGGGGGAAGTTCCATATCCCTGTTGTCGCTATAACCGGCAGCGTCGGCAAGACCACCACGAAGGACATGGTCGCCGCGGTGCTCGGGGAGAAGTACAGGGTGCTCAAGACCGAGGGGAACAAAAATAACGACATCGGTCTGCCGCTTACGGTGTTGCGGATGAACGAATCCCACGAGATTGTGGTGCTTGAGCTGGGTATGAACCACGCGGGCGAGATCGACTATCTTGCCGCCATTGTCGAGCCGAACGTGGTGCTGATCACCAATATCGGAGATTCCCACATTGAGCATTTCGGCAGCCGTGAGGCGATTTTGGAGGCGAAAAGCGAGGTGTTCCGCCATATCGCCCCCGGCGCGGTCGCGATTCTGAACGGGGACGACCCCCTGCTGCGCACCCTCGACGGGAAAACGGGCTGCCCCATCCTCTGGTGCGGCGCGGACGAGGGGAACGATTACCGCGCCTGCAATCTGGAGACCGACGAAAAACGCAATCTCAGGTGCAGCGTCGTCACGCCGCACACGGCGGCGGACGGCTTTCCGCTTGAAATCCCCGCCCTCGGTGAGCACATGATCTATCCATCCCTCATGGCGGCGGCGGTGGGCGAATATTTTGGGCTGAGTCAAAAGCAGGTTACCGAAGGGATTCTCCGCTTTGCCCCCACCAAAATGCGGATGAATATTCTCCGGCGGGAGGACGATATCACCATTCTCAACGACACCTATAACGCAAATCCGCAGTCCATGCGCGCCGCGATCAGCGTGCTCGCGAGCGGGAAAAAGGAGCGGAAGGTGGCGGTACTCGGCGATATGTTTGAGCTCGGCTCTCTCGCGCCCGCGCTGCACAGGGGCATTGGCGAGTATCTCGGCAAGGCGGGGATCGACTGCCTGGTCGCGGTGGGTGCGCTCGCGCGGCATATCTCCGACGCGGCGGGCAAGGCGGGCGTGCCGGAGGTATACTATTTTGAGGACAAAAAAGAGGCCCTGCCCATTCTGGCGGCGGCGGCGAAGCCACACACCACCATTCTGGTCAAAGCCTCCCGCGGGATGGCATTTGAGGAATTTGTGGAGTATCTCAAGTCCGTGACAAGGGAGAGTCCCGATACGGCTTAGCCTGCTCCAAAGAGCCGCATCAGATTTTCGCGAAACGGCGGGTAGATGATCCCCTTTTCGGTGATAATCCCCGTCAGCAGGTTGTGGGGCGTGACGTCGAAGGCCGGGTTCCAGACCGAGACGTCGGGCGGCGCGGTCTGGACGCCGCCGATCGTGCGCAGCTCGTCCGCGCCACGCTCTTCAATGGGGATATGGCTGCCGTCTGGAATGGACAGGTCGATGCTCGAGCAGGGGAGCACGGTGTAAAATGCCACCGCGTGGTGCTGGGCGTGGACGGCGACGGAATAGGTGCCGATTTTATTGGCAAAATCCCCGTTTGCCGCCATGCGGTCACAGCCGACGAGCACCAGATCCACCCTCCCCGCGCGCATGAGCGAGGCCGCCATATTATCGGCGATGAGCGTGGTCGGGATGTGGTCGGACACCAGTTCATAGGCGGTCAGGCGGGAGCCCTGCAGCAGCGGGCGCGTCTCATCGGCGTAAACCATATCTACTTTACCCGCACTGTGGGCCGCGCGGATTACGCCGAGGGCGGTGCCAAAGCCGCCGGTGGCGAGGGCGCCGGCGTTGCAGTGGGTCAGGATGCGCGCGTGCGCGGGGACAATGGCCGCGCCGTGTTCCCCCATCGCGCGGCACATGTCGATATCTTCTCTATGGATGGCCTCGGCCTCCGCAGTCAGGTCGCTTTTGCAGTTGGCCATGCGCTCCAGCGCCCAGAAGAGGTTGACTGCAGTCGGTCTGCTCGCAGCCAGGGTTGTGCGTGTTTTGGCGAGGTCCTCACCCGCGCGCGCGGCAAGACAGTAGGCATACGCGGCGGCCACCCCGATGGCGGGCGCGCCGCGCACCACCATGGTTTTAATCGCCTCCGCTACCGCGCGGTAGTCGGTATAGGAAAGCCAGCGCTCCTCGGCGGGCAGTCTGGTCTGATCCAGCAGATAGAGTGTGTTTCCGTCCCAGCGGATTGCTTCCATAGGTTTGCTTCCTCCGTTTTCGTAATGGTTTATTGTACTTCTTGCGGTTGGGGTTCCCCTTGCCCTTGAGAGGGCAAGGGGACCCCCCACCGCCAGGAGCTTAGGCAGAAGCAGGCTCTGATCCCGCTTACCACAGGACCCATAAGGAGACAACAGAAATGATCGACGTGCTTGTCTCAAACCTCTCTAAAGAGTTTGAGGTAGGGAATAAAATATTGGACGGGCTTTCCTTTCAGGTGGACACCGGGGAACGGGTCGGCATTTTGGGCAAGAACGGCGCGGGGAAGAGCACGCTCTTTCGCATCCTGACCGGCGAAATGGACCGGGACGGCGGCGACGTCATGCTTGCGCCGGGGAAGCGCATCGGGCTGATTTCTCAGATTCCCATTTATCCGGAGGGCTACACGGTGCGCCATGTGCTCGCGTGCGCCTTTACCCGCCTGCAGGAGGCGCAGGACGAGATGGAGCGGCTTGCGGAGGAGATGGCGGACGGCAGCGACCCCGCAATGCTCAAGCGATACGACGCGCTTTCGGACATACTGACGGCGGGCGGCGGATACGATACCGAGACGCGGCTGAATCGGGTTTGCAACGGCCGCGGCATTTCGGAGGAGATGCGCCTGCAGCTGTTCGCCTCGCTTTCGGGTGGGGAAAAGACCCGCGTCAACTTAGCGCGCCTGATTCTGGAGGACACGGATATCCTCCTGCTCGACGAGCCGACCAACCACCTTGACCTGCGCGCGACCGAGTGGCTGGAGGAGTACCTCGGCCACTTCAAGGGCACGATTTTAACCATCTCGCATGACAGGTGGTTTTTGGACCGGGTGGTGCAGCGCTGCATTGAAATCACGGAGGGCAAGGCGGAGCTCTACGCGGGCAATTACAGCTTCTACGTCGCCGAGCGGGAGCGGCGCTTTCTGGAGCGGCAGAGGCAATATGAAAAGGAGCAGGCGAAAATCGCACAGCTGCAGGAGGCCGCGAACGACCTCCACCAGTGGGGTATGGAAAAACTCCATAAGCGCGCCTTTGCCATCGAAAAGCGCATTTCCCGCATGGAGACGACGCGCCGCCCGCGGCAGGAGCGCAAGCTGCAGATGCGCTTCTCCGAGCAGGAATTTTCCGCCGACGAGATGCTCGTCCTGCAGGATGTGCGCATGGCGTTCGCAGGGCGCACTCTGTTTGAAAACGTCAATCTGGAGGTGACGGGAGGCGAGCGCATTGCGCTGCTTGGCGACAACGGGGCTGGGAAATCCACCTTGCTCAAGCTGCTGATGCGTGAGCTGGAGCCGCTCGGGGGGAGCATCCGGCATGGCCCTGCGACCCGCATCGCCTATCTGCCGCAGATCATCCGGTTTGCGCATCCCGAGCGCAATCTGGTGGATACCATGCTCTATGAGGAAAATTGCAGCACACAGGAGGCGCGTGACCGGCTAGGTGCGTTCCGCTTTCGCGGTGAGGATGTGTTCAAGCCGGTGTCCGCCCTCTCGGGCGGGGAACAGAGCCGCCTGCGCCTGTGCATGCTGATGGACAATAACATGAACCTGCTGATTTTGGACGAGCCGACCAACCACCTCGACCTTGCGAGCCGCGAGTGGATTGAGGAGGCGGTGGAGGACTACGGGGGCACGCTTCTCTTTGTGTCCCACGACCGCTATTTTATCCGGCGCTTTGCAACACGCGTCTGGATGCTGGAACACGGCGGCATCACTGATTTCAAAGGAGACTATGACCGCTTTCTCGCGGCAAGGGCGCGCGCGGCTGTCCCGGTGCAGGCACCGGTGTCGGAGAAGAAGGCGCGGCCCCCGCGTCCCGGCGGCACGAAGGGGCTGGAAAAGCAGACCAACGCCGCCGAGCGTGCCGTTGCGAAGGCGGAGACGCGCATGGACGAGCTGACGCAGGAGATAGAGGAAGCCTCCACAAACTTTTTAAAGCTGCAGGAGCTTTATGAGCAGCGGGAGGCGCTGGAGGACGAGATATACCGCCTTTACGCACAGTGGGAGGCGCTCGCGGAGCAATTGGAAGCGGAAAGGGCGTAATATACGGATGACAAGACAACGGGAAGACAAAAAAAGCATGATTCGCCTCTTGCGGCGCATCATCGGCATTATAATCATAGTGGCTGTGATCGGCTTTGGCGCGTTGGAGGTCGTTGTGATTGCCGGGGCACAGGACGACATTCACGGCGAGCCGGAGGTCATGGTGATTCTGGGCGCGCAGGTTCTGCCCTCCGGGCCGTCCGTTCTATTGCAGGACCGGCTGGACACCGCCCTTGACTATCTGGCGGAGCACCCGGATATGATGGTTGTGGTGTCGGGCAGCCAGGGGGACAACGAGCCCATGACCGAGGCGGCGAGTATGCGGGATTATCTGGTTGCCCATGGCATTGCGGAGGAGCGTATTTATCTGGAGGATAAGTCGCACAACACCAGCCAGAATCTGCAATACACCAGAGAAGTGCTTACCGCTGAGGGCTATGACCTCACGCAGACCGAGCTGCTTGTGGTGTCCAACGGGTTTCATCTCGCCCGCGTCCGGATGCTCGCCGCGCGTGGCGGATTGGATGTCTCCACCCTGGCAGCCCCCTCCAGCCACGCCGGGGCCCGTGTGAGGAGTTATCTGCGGGAGGCGCCCGCGCTGGTGAAATCGTTTCTGTTTGACTGGTAGATTAGGGTATGTGCTTCCTGCGCAAGGGGAACCCCCTCGGGAAGAAGTACAGATGCCCCCTGAAAGGAGACACCAAATTCAATGCAGGATAAACTAAGAAGGCTTGAGCTGCATTATCAGACCCTGGAGGCGCGGCTCGCCGCGTCGGAGACGTATGCGGACCCGGCGCTTGTGGCCAGGCTCAACAAGGAGCAGCGGGAGCTGCAGCCGCTGATTGAAACCTACCGCGCGTATGGCAAGCGGCAGGAGGAGCTCTCGCAGGCGGAGGCGCTCCTGTCCGACCCCGACATGAAGGAGCTCGCGCGCGAGGAGTACGCCGCTGCCAAGGAGGAACTGGAGGCGCTGGAGGAGAAGCTGAAAATCCTCCTGCTCCCCACCGACCCGAACGACGGCAAAAGCGTCATCGTGGAGATTCGCGCCGGCGTCGGCGGGGAGGAGGCGGCGCTGTTTGCAAACTCCCTCTACCGTATGTACAGCATGTACGCCGAAGCAAGCGGCTGGCGGGTGGAGGTGGCAAACGCCAACGAGACGGAGCTCGGCGGATTGAAAGAGATTTCCTTTGTGATTGAGGGAGACGGAGCCTATTCCCGCCTGAAGTTTGAAAGCGGTGTGCACCGCGTGCAGCGTGTGCCGGAGACCGAGTCGGGCGGGCGGGTACACACCTCCACCGTCACCGTTGCGGTACTGCCGGAGATGGAGGAGGTCGACGTACAGTTAAACCCCGCCGATATTGAGATGCAGGTTTTTCGCTCCTCCGGCGCGGGCGGGCAGCACATCAACAAGACCTCCTCCGCCGTGCGCCTGATTCATAGGCCCAGCGGCATGGTGGTGGAGTGTCAGCAGGAGAGAAGTCAGTTTCAAAACCGCGACAAGGCCATGCGCATCCTCGCCTCCCGCCTCTATGAGCAGGAGCAGGAGAAGCGCAACGACGCACTGACCGCCGAGCGGCGCAGTCAGGTGGGCTCCGGAATGCGCAACGAGCGCATCCGCACCTACAACTTCCCGCAGGGACGGCTGACCGACCATCGCATCGGCCTCACGCTCTACAAGCTCGACGCAGTGATGGACGGGGACCTCAATGAGGTGATCGACGCGCTGGTGACTGCCGATCAGGCGGAGCGGCTGAAAAATCAGGGGAATTAATTTCCATGGTGGTGATAGAACATGAAAACCCTGCTTTTATGCGGAGAGGAGCTGGCGGCGGCGGCGGAGATTCTGCGCGAGGGCGGACTGCTCGCCATCCCAACCGAGACGGTTTACGGGCTGGCGGCGGACGGGTTTAACCCGCAGGCGGCTGAAAGGATTTTTGAGGCGAAGGGCCGCCCGCAGGATAACCCGCTCATCCTCCATATCCCCGGCCCCGATTGGCTGCCCCGATGCTGCGCGGAAATTCCGGATATCGCGTACACCCTCGCAGCGCGCTTTTGGCCGGGGCCGCTGACGCTGATTTTAAAGCGGCGCGCCGACGTGCCCGACGTGGTGACCGGCGGGCTGGACACTGTGGGGGTGCGCTGCCCCGACCATCCGCTGACCCGGGCGCTGATCTTGCGGGCCGATACCCCGCTTGCCGCGCCCTCGGCAAACCGATCCGGGAGGCCGAGTCCCACCGCCGCCGCCCATGTGCTGGAGGATTTGGGCGGGCGAATCGACGGGGTGCTCGACGGCGGGGCGTGCAGCGTCGGCGTGGAGTCCACCATTTTGGATCTGACGGCCAGTCCCCCGTGCCTGCTGCGCCCGGGCGGGGTATCGATCGAGGCGCTGCAGGCGTGCATCGGTGCTATTACAGTGGATGAAGCAGTGTATAGACCCATGGAGGAGGGGGAGCACCCCCGCGCGCCGGGGATGCAGTACAGGCACTACGCCCCCATTGCACCGGTGACGGTTGTGCGCGGGCCACCGACGCGCGCGGCGGGCTATATTCTCGCCCACGCACCGCCGGGCGCGGGGGTCATCGCCTTTGACGAGTGGGCGGGAGCTTTTTCGAACTACACGGTTCGGACGCTCGGCCCGTGTGCTGACAGTGCGGCGCAGGCGCGCAGACTCTTTGCTGCGCTGCGCGCTTTCGACCACACCCCCGTGACTGAGATATGGGCTATGTGCCCGGACGAGCAGGGGGTGGGCCTTGCAGTTGCCAACCGGCTCAGTAAGGCCGCCGGATTTCATATTGTGGATGTGGAGGAGTGCTTATGATCATCATCGGCCTCACCGGGCCGAGCGGCGCGGGCAAGACCACGGCGCTGCGCGTTCTCGCGGATATGGGCGCTTTCGTTATCGACGCGGACGCGCTGTATCACACCCTGCTGGAGCAGAGCGCGGCGCTGCGCGCGGCGCTTTGCGGCGCATTTGGCGCTGATATATGCACCGCGCATGGGGAGATTGACCGCAGGCGGTTGGGCGAACTGACCTTCGGCAGTCCTCAGCAGCTCCTGAAGCTCAACGCCGTCACCCACCCCATGGTGCTCGCGGAGAGCAAGCGGCAGCTGGAAGAGGCGCGCGCGGCAGGCAAAACGCTGGCCGCCATTGACGCCATCGCGCTCTTGGAGAGCGGGCTTGGGGCGCTCTGCGACCACATTGTCGGTATCCTCGCGCCCCCGGAGATACGCATTGCGCGCATCGTCGCCCGTGAGGGGATTTCGGAGGAATACGCGCGCCGCCGTGTGGCGGCGCAGAAGGATGACGGGTATTTCCGCGCCGTATGCGACTACATTCTGGTCAACAATGGGACAGAGGGGACAGAGCGCTTCCAAAAGGACGCGCAGGCGCTGTTTTTATCGCTCATGGAGCAAACTGGATACAACAGACAATTAAAGGAGGTTTTTTCTATGGAAGGTATTAAAACACCCGGCGATCTGCGCCGGGAGGAGCTATGCTACAAGCCCAAAAACGGCTACGACCGGCTGACCAATGAGGATGAGACGGCCATGGGCGAATACTGCGCACAGTATAAGCAGTTTCTGGACGCGGGCAAGACCGAGCGGGAGTGCGTGGAGGAGGCCGTGCGTCAGGCCGAGGAGGCCGGGTTCAAGCCGCTCGCGCGTGGCGTGACGCTAAACCCCGGCGACAAGGTGTACCGCATTAACCGCGGCAAGGCGCTGATGCTCGCGGTCATCGGCGAGCAGCCGCTGTCGGCGGGCGTAAACATCGCGGCATCGCACATTGACGCAAACCGCCTCGATCTCAAGCAAAACCCCCTCTATGAGGAGTGCGATTTGGCATACCTGAAGACCCACTATTACGGCGGTATCCGCAAATACCAGTGGGTCGCCGTGCCGCTCGAGCTGCGTGGCGTTGTGGTGCGCAAGGACGGAACGAGCCTGCGCGTGACCATCGGCAAGGAGCCGAACGAACCGCGCTTTACCGTCAATGACCTCCTTCCACATCTGGCGAAGGAGCAGGAAAAGAAACTGTTGGGTGAAGCAATCCCTGCCGAATCGCTGAATATTCTGGTGGGCAGCCGCCCGTTTCAGGACGACGAGGGTGCCGACCGGGTGAAGCTCGCCATTCTCGATCTGCTCGACCAGAAGTACGGCATGATTGAGGAGGACTTCCTTTCGGCGGAGCTGATGGCGGTGCCCGCTTATAACGCAACCGATATCGGCCTTGACCGCTCCCTCATCGGCGCATACGGACAGGACGACCGCGCGTGCGCCTATGCGTCTCTTGCGGCGCTTTTGAAGCTGGGCAAACCCCGGCGCACTGCCGTTTGTATGCTCGCCGATAAGGAAGAGATCGGCTCGGAGGGGGTTTCGGGTATGAAATCTGCCGCCTTCGACACCTTTATGAGCGACCTGTGCGACACGCAGCGTATTCCGCTCAAGGCGTGCTATGAGAAGTCCTTCTGCCTCTCCGCCGATGTCTGCGCTGGATATGACCCGAACTTCCCCGAGGCATTTGAAAAGCGCAACAGCGCGCTCGTCAACTACGGCGTCGGCATCCAGAAGTACACCGGCGCGCGGGGCAAGTCGGGCGCGTCCGACGCCTCGGCAGAGGTGGTCGGTCACGCCCGCCGCGTGCTGACGGAAGCGGGCGTGGTCTGGCAGACGGCAGAGCTCGGCAAGACCGACGTGGGCGGCGGCGGCACAGTGGCCGTTTTCATGGCGGAGCGGGATATCGATACGCTGGACGCGGGGGTCCCCGTTCTCTCCATGCACGCGCCGTTCGAGGTGTCGTCCAAGCTCGACTGCTATATGACGTACAAGGGAATTTTGGCCATTTATAACGCGTAACCCACCGTTCTGATGCAGGGGGAAGACACAAGTCTTCCCCCTGTATTTATTTGCTTGACATCAAACAAAATATGGATACAGCCTCGACACAATACGACAAAAGCAACTAAAATTGGACATTTATTTTGGGAATATGTCAAATTGACAGCTTATGGATAAATTTAGTATACTTTAAAGTATAAGCTTTAAGGAGATGATGAAATGAACATTGTGAAGAAAAGGCCTTCCATGTGGGTAAAGCGCACAGCACTCTTTGCTGGTGCGCTGTTATTTATGCTTGGCGTGATGATGGGCTTGCCCGGCGGGACGCATGCCCCACCGACGCCGGCGGAG
>JAJBUC010000121.1 GCA_020860545.1 Oscillospiraceae bacterium
CCCTCGACCTCCGGCGTGACAGGCCGGCGTTCTAACCAACTGAACTACCGAGCCAGATGGTGGGAACAACAGGGCTCGAACCTGTGACATCATGCTTGTAAGGCATGCGCTCTACCAGCTGAGCTATGCTCCCGAACGTATCCGTTTTTTTGCAAGCGGGTGAAATTAATTATACTCAACACAGCCATTGTTGTCAATACAATTCTGATATCTTTCAAAAAAAGCATAGAAAACCGCCGTCCTCCGGCTTATTTGGAATGGTCGGAGGGCGGCGGCTCCCGTTCGCCGACGAGCAGTGTGCGCAGGCGCTCCACCGCCTTGCGTTCAAGACGTGAAACCTGCACCTGTGAAACGCCGAGTACTTTTGCGGTTTTGTCCTGCGTAAGCCCCTTAAAGTAGCGCAGGAGGACGACCTTGCGGTCGCGCTCCGGCAGGGAGGAGATGGCGGTATGCAGCGCCTCGCGCTCCACAATGCGCTCTTCCATACCCTCCGTACCGAGCAACCCCTCCAGCGTCGTACCGTCTCCCGTCTCCATCTGGAGGGATAGCACGGGGCTGGTCGCGTCCTCGGCCGCCGCAATCTCCTCCGGCTGCAGCCCCGTTGCGGCGGCGAGCTCCGAAAGGGTCGGGTCACGCCCCTGCGCGGCGGCGAGCTTTTCCCGCGCAACGCGGATGATAACCGCCTGCTCCTTAAAGCTGCGGCTGACCTTGACCGGCCCGTCGTCGCGGAGGAAGCGACGGATTTCCCCTGCGATTTTCGGCACCGCATAGGTGGAAAACTGGCATCCGTAATCCGGGTCAAAGCCCCGTACTGCCTTGAGAAAGCCGAGACAGCCAAGCTGATAGAGATCCTCCGTATCCACGCCGCGCCCTGCGTAGCGGCGCACGATGCTCCAGATCAGCCCCGCGTTTTCCTCAATCAGGCGTGTGCAGGCGTCGTTGTCGCCCTGCCGCGCCTCCTCAAGCAGTACGGGGGTATCCGCCACGCTCAAGTACGCGCCCCAAGGCGCGGGGAGATTTTTTTGCGCAGGGTGACGGTGGTGCCTTTACAGGGCGTGGAGCGGACCTTCAGTCCGTCCATAAAGCTCTCCATAATCGTGAAGCCCATGCCGGAACGCTCCTCGCTGCCGGTGGTGAACAGGGGGGTGCGTGCCTGCAACACGTCTTGAATGCCCAGCCCCCAGTCTTTTATCATAATCTCTATGCTGCCGTCGTCAAAGAGGCGCATGCGCATGCGGATTTTGCCCAGAGAGTCCGGGTAGGCGTGGACAATACAGTTGGTGACGGCCTCACTGACGGCGGTTTTGATGTCGTTTACCTCGTCAAGCGTCGGGTCGAGCTGGGCGGCAAAGCAGGCCGCCGTAGTGCGCGCGAAGCCTTCGTTTGCCGAGCGGCTTAAAAAGTCGAGGGTGACCTCATTGGTGCAATTTATCATTATGTAAACCTCCTTTTATCTGTGGGTCAGTGTTTGTGCTTTAGAAAAGTGCATTAGCTTGTCCACCCCAGCCGTATGCAGCACTTTCTCCGCCTGCGCGGGGACGTTGCATACCTCCAGCGCAGTGCCGAGCTGGCTGGCCTGCCGATAGGTGCGCAGCAAAACGGCAATGCCGGAGCTGTCCATGAACGTCACGCCCTGCAGATCCAGCACCAGTGTTTTGGGCAGATGGGTCTCCAGATTTCGGACAATCTCCTGCATAATCGTTTTGGTGTTGTGGTGGTCGATTTCGCCGGTGAGGGTGAGGATAAGTCGAATTTTGTTGCCGGAGCAGGTTACTGGCATGGTGCTTGTCCCTCCTGTCAGTTGAATAGAAAAAAATGGTATTTTGATTATACGCACTGGGGCAAATTTATTTTGTCGAAGCAAGCCCCCTGTGTGTAGTACCGGGAAAATTTTCAAAGAAAGGAATCGCCCGTATGCGCAAAAAGCGCATACGGGTGATTTTTGCCACCAGATTTATTAGCCTTTTAATCCCTCGCTCTGCCGTTGCATGTTTTCAATCACGACATCATAAATCACACCAAACTGTGTAAGGTATTCCATGACCGCCCACGGCTCGTTTGTGTGAAAATGTACCCGGACAAGCTCGTCATCGCCCGCGACCAAAAGACTGTCGCCGGGTGGGGTATGCTCCAGATGTGCCCGCACATCGTCTACAGGGATGCCTTCGCCTTCCACCAGCATTTGCGTGTCATATACAAACTCGATTTTATCCATACGCCAGCACCTCAGCTGCTGCATAAAACGGGCAGATGCCTGCAGTCCGCTCCTGGCACTGTAGCGCGGCGGCGGTGCGGCTGATGGCTTCCTCACTGAGCACACGCTCCATATTCTGCGCATCTTTTACGGCGGTCACTTCGTCAATACCCATTTCTTTCAGTGCATGGGTCAGGATGCAGTGCCGCGCAGCGATTTGCTCTGCAATTCGAAACCCCAGTGCAGTGAAGACAAGCGCGTGATCTATCTTTTCGAGATAACCCTTATCGCGTAATAGCGAAACCGCTTTTGATACACTCGGTTTTGAATGCTCCATGTATTGTGCAACATCGACACAGCGCACCAACCCTAGCCGCCGTTTCAGGATATAAAGAGCCTCCATATAGTTTTTTTCCGACCAGCTCAATGCAAGCATGGGAATACCTCCTTCCAAGCAGCAATACGCCCATTTGGCCTTCTTCTAGATAGCCAGCTCCTGACTTTCGCCGCTCATATTGGAGCAGATGGCTTTTGTATCCTCCAGATAATAAATTTCGAACAGGCCGTCGCCGACAGCATACTGCTCCTTGAGTGCGGGCATGACATCAAGCGCTTTTTGCTGGGTCTCGGGTGATGTGGCGAAAACTGCCTTTCCGCAAATGCGCAGAGTGTTGCCCTGTCCATCATAGCAGGCAATTTCAACGTTAGGGTTTTTGGCGAGGTGCTTGCACATCGCCTTCCGGTTGCAGGTTGAGAATGTGAGTTTTCCGCCGCAGTCCATCACAAATCCAATCGGCCGTACATGGGGCGGGTCGTCCTCTGCTGTCGCTAGGTAATACACACCGACGCGGTTTAAAAAATCCAATACTTCTTTCATGGCTGATACACTCCTTAAACTATGACTTGTATTCAGGATTATCCTGTGATATAATTCTATTACAAAATAAGAAAGATACAAGAACGCAGAAATAACTTATAAGGTAAGAAATAATATACTAATGGAATCGAGGTGCCGATATGTGCGCTGCAGATACTCAAGTTGAGGAGCGCAATTCGGATGATTTGGTTTGTCCGCTGCGCCATATGCTCCAACTGTTCGGCGGGAAGTGGAAGCTCCCCATTGTCTGTATGCTCTCAAGCGGAACGCCCTTGCGTTACAGCACCATTCAGCGCAGACTCTGCGACATCACAAATGTCATGCTGGCCCAATCGCTGAAGGAATTGGAGGCGGCAGGGATTGTTCACCGTGAGCAGTATAATGAAGTGCCGCCGCGGGTAGAGTATACATTGACAGGGAAGGGGAAAAGTATCCTTCCGGCACTGACACAGATGGCGGCGTGGGCGGCAGAGGACTTGCAGCAATCATCGACATGCGGTGTATATTGTGAGAAATGCACGCTGACGAAATAGCAAACGCGGCAACCGGTTTCATCGGCTGCCGCGTTTGCTATTTCATACAAGTATCGCATCTGCTTCATCCGCCAGCTTTGACCTGGCTTTCATAGCCCGTAGGCTCCAATCTGGCCTTTGTTATGTCGCTGCTATGCGCTGCACCGTCCGCGTCTGTTGTGACAGCCCAAATGTGGCCGAGGAAGCCGGTGGGGTAGTCGTCCGAAACGCGCCATGTGTAGCCTGTTGGGCTATCCGTCTCGGCGTACGGATTGGAATATAGAAGATGCTCCGGCACCTCGGTGCCGGTCTCTGCATAGTAGATCTGCACCGACACGGTCCCGTCCGGCACTTGTACTGCAATAAACACCGTGTCCGTCAGGTCTGTCCAGCCGGTATCCGCCTCCGGCTGCAGGATTCCGGTAAAATGCCGTATGACGTCATCCGATTCGCCGTTATCGGTATGGTCGTCGTATCCATAGAGGGTCAGAACAGGCCGGGTGATTACAGGCTGTACGGTAAGCAGGTCAATGCTGCTTTCTATCGGGTTCCCATGTTCATCCGGCAGCGTAATATCCATGCGCAACTCCGTCAGATTGGCGGTATCCACCGGAATCACATACCACTTGCCCGCCTCCCAGGCATGGTTCTCGTTCTCGTCCTCCAGCGCGTGGACGCTTGTACCAAAGCCATCCTCCGCCACCGCGCGCCCCGCGATGTGGATGTTCCATGCAGCGGGCTTGTAGTACTGCGCGGGGATTTGAAAGAGGAGCTGCCCATCTTGGTTTATGACGCGATTGGTGAGCTGCTCCACCGCGTCACCCGCCGAAATACCGTCGCCCTCGCAGACGCAGACTATCCCCATGCGCATCGTCAGTGCGCCGTCCTGCACCTCAAACCACATGCGCCTGTCGCTGTCCTCCGGGCTGTAATACCACAGGGTATACACGTCTCCGCTGCGCGCCACTTCATCCGGCCCGCCGTAGTGCGCGAGAATGCCGGCAAGTGTCCCGGTACCCGCGTTGTATGGCCCTGCAGCCATGTCGCCGTCTCCGACCAGATCCATGCGGTATACGCCCCCAAATCCCTTCTTTTCCATCACCTGCGGGTCGTCCAGATAGAGGGTTACATCATAGCCGCTGCCCGGAATCTCGCTCTCTTTGCCGACTTCTGTGCCGGTGTCGGTGCGCTGGACTGTGGGGGGAAAGACATAGTGGAGCGCCGTCGCCCCGGTAAAGACCGCCGCGTCCGGCCCGTCGCCCATGCGCATGGCGATCCAGTCACGGTCGGAACCAAAGGTGATCTGGTTAAAATTCATGTCCGCCGCGAGCCAATCGGTCTTTTGCGCCACGCCGACCCACGGCTGCGGTGTCGCCCTGTTCACCATGAGCACCAGAGCCAGCACAGCCACAAGCACAACGATGACCGCAATGGTCACACGCGATTTTCTCTGAAAGCGGAGCACGTTCTTCACCCTCTCTTTCATCGTGCCCTCTCCAAACGCGAGCGGGTTGCCGTTTATAATTTTATGCCCCGCCGACATGCGGACGAGGGAGAGGGAGTACGCCTTTTTTATCCCCCCGCCAAGCTCACACAGGACGCGCTCATCGCAGGACATCTCCATATCCTCGCCCATAAGTACAAACGCCACCCACACCAGCGGGTTAAACCAATGCAGGCACAGCACGAGGTAGGCGAACACCTTCGCGATGTGGTCATGCCTGCGGATGTGCGTCTGCTCATGCAGGATGATATAGCTGCGCTCTTCCCCGGTAAGCCCCGCCGGGAGATAGATGCTCGGCCTGAAGAATCCAATGACAAACGGCGTTTTGAGATTGTCCGCCTCATAGATATTGCCGCCGCACCGCGTTGCGCCGCGCAGCCTGCGCACGAACAAGACGACAGATATCATACTGTAAATCAGCATAGCCGCGATGCCGATCAGCCAGATGGTGGTGCCGATGGATAGAACGACCTCCAGCGGGTTTGTGCTCGCTGCAGGTACCGCTGCGGGCAGTGAGGCGCTCACGGCGTTGTCGATGACCGCAATGCCGCTGTCAATACGCGGCACAGCCTGCACCGCTATGTCCTGTGGAATGGGGGAGGACTTGACGGGGAGCGGACTGAACACGCTCTCCAGCGTAAACGGGCACACAAGCCGGAACCCCGCCACCGCCCACAGCGCGTAGGAGATCGCTTTCGGCGCTTTCTTCAGCGGCAGCCGCGCGAGCAGAATGGCGACGATGACAAGGCTCGCCGTGAGGCTCATATTGAGCACGGTCAGAAATAACTGCTCCACATTCAGCCCTCCTTGTGCTCGTTAATCAGGCGAACAAGCTCCTCCGCCTGCTTTTCGGGCAGCTTTTTCCCTCCGATAAACGACGTGAGAAAAGACGGCAGCGACCCGCCGAATGTGTCTTCACTGAAGCGGCGGCTCTGCCCGACAAAAAAGTCGTCGCGGCTGACCGCCGCCGAGACAATCGCGTTCTCATTTTTAAAAATTCCCCTGTCGCAAAGCCGTTTCAGGATGGTGTATGTGGTTGACTTTTTCCACTGCATCACCTCCTCCGAAAGCCGCACAAGCTCGGTGGAGTTAATCGGCGCGTGTTCCCAAATCAGGTCGGCGAATTTTGCCTCTGCATCCGCCAGTCTGTAATCCGGCATATGGCATACCTCCCGTGCGCTACTGTTTGTAGACCTCGCCTTGAGTTTACACGATGTAGACCTGCATGTCAAGGAAACATACAAAAAAGGAACGCCAACCCGTGTGTTGATCACACGTACGGTGGCGTTCCTCTGTCGCGGTTATGGATCTAATATAGATTGCGCCGGGAGGAGAGAATTTCAAACCCGGTTTTTTCATGCAGGGTACCCATCACGCCGCGGGGGGCGATGAGGATGACCACCACAGCGATGGCACCGAGCAGAATCATACTCCAGCCGGGGAAATTGTACAGGTACTGCGTGAGCAGGACATAGAGCACTGCGCCGATAATGGGCCCCTCCATGGTGCCGCTCCCGCCGATGATGACCATAAAGGTCATCGCCACGGTCCACTGGATGGAAAACCCTGCGGATGGGACGATATAACCCTGCACCATATACATCACGCCGCCCGCGAGGCCCATAAAGAAGCAGGCAATCATATAGCATTTGATCTTGGTCTTGTAGATGGGTACCCCCATCACCTCCGCCGCGCCGGTATTGTCCCGGATGGCCATGAGGGCGAGACCGGTTTTTGAACGCATGAGGCACAGCACCACGAGCACGGCGACTACACCGAGGGCCAGGGCGGTATAGTAGACCTGCGTACCGGAGAGCTGATACACCGTGGAGATGCCGATGCCCTGCGCGTAGCGGACGAATTTCCAGTTGGAGAAGGCGATCAGCAGTGCCTCGGCCACCACCCATGACCCGATGGCGAAGTAGACGCCGGTCATCTTAAAGAGGGCGGGGGAGACAGCCAGGCCAAACAGAACCGAGAAGACGGCCCCCATCAGGATGGCAAGGTAAATATTGACGCCGTAATTGACGGAGAACACGGCCAGGCAATAGCCGCCGATCCCGATAAATGCCTGCATACCGAGTGAGAGCAGACCCGCGTAGCCCCCCATCAGGTTCCACATCTGTCCCATGGTCATATAGATGAAGATCAGGGTAAGAATCGACAGGGCGTAGGTCGAGCCGAACGCAGGAATCACACATAGCACTACCAGGATGGCAATGGCAATCATGATCCCGTAGGGTGATTTTTTCGTCAGCTGTTTCATGATTTATCCATTCCTTTCCCGTTATTTCCGCGCGGCGGAGGCGAGCAGGCCGTTGGGCCGTATCGCCAGAATGACCAGCAGCACGATATACGCGATGAGCATCTGTACGCCGCTGCCGAAGAAGTAACCGCCCAACAGCTGGGCGACACCCAGTACCACGCCGCCGAGCAGGGTACCGGGCAGGCTCCCCATACCGCCGATGACCACCACGCCGAAGGCGATGATCAGGTAGGAGGTGCCCGAGGCCGGGTTAAAGGTGAAGGTCGAGCCGACCAGCGCGCCTGCGATGGCTGCCGTGACCATGGCTATAATCATCGCATAGCTATAGGCCCGCTTGGTGTTGACGCCCATCAGCTCCGCCGCCATGGTATCGCTGGAAGTGGCGCGGATGCTCCGGCCAAAGTTGGTTTTCTGCATGATATAGCTCAGCGCGACAATCACCACCAGGCCGACGATAAAGCTGAACAGGTAGATGCCGGATATGGAGAAACTGGCAGTGGAGACGACATTCGTGGATGCAAGGCTGTTGGGAATGGACTTATAATCGGCGCTGAAAATTTTTAAGATCACATTGGATAAAAAGATGGAGACGCCGAAGGTGACCAGAAGCGCCGGTTCCGCCCCCTTATCCAGCACGCGGTTGACAAGGAAGTTTTGCATCAGGAAGCCGATCACCGCCATGACAATCACGGCAATGAGCACCGCGAGCAGAATCGGGACGTTATAGCTGGTCACCAGCAGCATGGTAATATAAGTACCCAAAATCATCAGGTCACCATGCGCCAGATTGGTCAGGCCCATGATGCCGAACACCATGGACATGCCGATGCCGATGATGGCATACAGCCCGCCGAGCAGGATACCCTGAATGAGACATTGCAGCATAACAGCAGTTCCTCCTTTTCTCAGTGTGCATATTTGTTGATGCCGAAGTAGGCGTCGTTTACCTCGTCGGGGTCGAGCTCCGATGATTTCCCCTGCATCACAATTCTGCCCTCAAGCACAACATAGGCGTAGTCGGAGTGCCGCAGGCTGCGGCCCACATCCTGCTCCACAATCATGAGCGTGACGCCCTGCGCGGCGATCTCGTGGAGCTTTGCGTAGATATCCTTGATGATCACCGGGGCCAGGCCGAGGGATATCTCATCGCAGAGCATGAGCTTGGGCTGCATCATAATGCCTCGCCCGATTGCCAGCATCTGCCGCTGTCCGCCGGACAGGAAAGTCGATAGCTGCCCCTTTTTCTCCTCCAGCACGGGAAAGAGCTTGTAGATGCGCGTGAGCCGCGCCATGCGCTCCTGACCGGACTTGCAGAGGTAGGCCCCCATGAGCAGATTGTCCTGCACGGTCATCTTCTCAAAGCAGTGGCTCCCCTCCGGGCTGAGGGTCAGGCCTGCCGCCGCAATCCTGCTGGTTTTCATGCCGCCGATATCTTTGGACAGGAACCGGATAGAGCCGCTCTTCGGCTTGTTGATGCCGCAGATTGTCTGCATAATGGTGGATTTTCCCGCGCCGTTCGCCCCGATGAGGGCGACGATGGAGCCCTCCTCCACATCAAGGGAGAGACCGTGGATGGCCTGAAAATCGCCGTAGCTTACCATCAGGTCGCGCACTTCCAGCATGCTCATCTGTCTTCCTCCCCTCCCATGTACACGTCCTTGACCGCCTGTGAGTTCATGACGTCGAGCGGCGGGCCGCAGGTGACGTCCACGCCCTCCGCCAGCAGGAGCACCCGGTCGGTGCCCTCGAGCATGGTGCGGATGATGTGCTCAATCCAGATCACCGAAATGCCCTGATCCCGGACCGTCTTGACCAGCGAGATAATCATACCGACCTCGGACTCGGTGAGGCCGCCCCCCACCTCGTCGAGCAGGAGGATTTTAGGCTCGGTGGCGAGCGCTCTGCCGATCTCCAGACGTTTGCGGTCCAAGAGGCCCAGCTTGCCGCCAAACCAGGTGAGCTTATCCTGCAGGCCGATGACCTCGCCCACATCGTGTGCCTTGACCTTCGCATGTTTTTCGCTCATGCCGCCGCCGTAGACGCCGCCGACCATGATGTTTTCAAACACGGTCATTTTTTCAAAGGGGCGGGGCACCTGAAAGGTACGTCCGATCCCGCTTTTACAGCGCTTGGTCACGTCCTCGCCGGTGATATCCTTGCCCTGATAGGTGACGGTGCCTTTGGTCGGCCGGAGAATTCCGGTGAGGATATTGAGCATGACCGTTTTACCCGCGCCGTTGGGGCCGATGACGCCCAGCACCTCATGTTCATACAGTGTAAAGTTAACGGATTTGAGAACCTCGTTGCTGCCAAAGGAGATTCCCAGGTCTTTTACGCATAACATCTCATTCATTTGGATTGCCTCCTGTGCTCCAACTCTGAAACCGTCCGCATCGGCCTGCCGTCATCCATCCGGTTTCCGTTTGTCTCTCCCCTGATGCGCAAAAAAAAGCGTCTTAACCATATATCCCTCAATACGGCGGAATGAGCGGCCGTTCTATGGGCAAGACACCCGTTTTTGCGCACCGGAGGCCCGTTTGGATTGCTCCCGCCGGGCGTCCGGTGCGGCAGAACTAAAGTATTATTGCGTGCTGCCGGGGAGGGTCTTCAGGTCGCCGGTGAGGGGACATTCCGGAATTTGCGTGTTAATTACAATTTTCTGTACATACTTGCCGTCCTCCAGCACCCACTGGCCGGTGACGAGGCTCATCACGGAAACGTGGTCGTCATTGTACTGGACGTTACCAATGCAGGTATCGAGATTGGTCGCCTGTGTGGCTGCGATGATCTTGCCGGCGTCCAGAGAACCGGCTCTGCTTAATACGTCAACCAAAATCTCGACGTTGGCATGTTTGTAGCCCATGGTGGCGGGGGCGGGCTCATTATACTTTGCCGTCCAAAAGTCGCCGAGCTCCTTGGAGGTCTGTCCCGTGAGCGAGGAGATAAAGGGGTGATCCGGCGTCCACCAAACCTCTGAAACCAGGCCGTCGCAGATACCGGTGCCTGCCGCGACCGCTTCCACATCTGCCGCAAAGAGGCAGGCCTTGGCGATGGTACACAGCTTAGGCACATAGCCCTGCTGGTTGCACTGCTTCCAGAAGGTGGAGAAGTCCGGCGTGAGCATCACGCCGACCAGAATATCACAGTCAGCCGCCTTCAGGTCGTTGATGATGCTGGTGTAGTCCGATGCGCCGGAGGTATAGCGGCCGGGATCCACCACGGCATAGCCACGGCTCTCCGCGTATTCCTTGATGGCGCTTGAAAGCTCAATTCCCTCCGCGTCGTTTGCCGCCAGAATACCCACCTTCTGGTTGCTGTCGATCTTATCCCACGCGTCGACAAAGCAGGAGAGCTCATTTTCGGTGTTAAAGCCCGCGTGATAGGAGTAGGTGTAGGGGCCGTTCGCTACCCACGCGTCCGCAGGGGTGTCGACGGAGATACAGGGAATGCCCGCCCGCTCGCAGGCCGCGGAGACCGGATTGACGGTGTCGGCCGTGTGGGAGGTGATCATGACGTCAATTTTGCTCTCGTTAATCAGCTTGGTCGCCGCTTCGGACGCCTTGGTGGTGTCCGATTCCGAGTCGGCGAGAACAAACCGGATGGGGAGCTTTTTCCCGTATTCCTCCATATAGAGGCCGCCGTCTGCGTTGAGCGCTTCAATCGCGGCCTCCTCCACGTCCATGGAGCCCTTGCCGAAGGAGGCGAGCGCCCCTGTCATCGGTGCGACGCGCCCGACGACAATTTCGGTTTTTTCCGCGCCCCCGGCGGCGGTGCTTGGTTGGTTGCTCGTGGTGCTTCCTCCGCCGTCACCGGAACAGCCGGCAAGCAGGATGCTCCCCGCTACGGCAAAGGAACAGGCAAGCGTCAGGGGCTTGAGATAGTTCTTTTTCATAACTGGTTCCTCCTCATCAGTTGAGCGTCGTTGCGCTCCCTTGGTTTCAGAATAAATGGATAATCTTAAAGAAACCTAAACTTCGCCTTAATAAACGATAAACAAGGGATAAAATCACCCGGATTTGTATAAGTTCACAAATCCGGGCATTCTGATTTAGATATTTCGTCTGGGTTTCAGCGCTGCTTTGGGGCGCGATTGGGCAGTGTGACCACAAACTCCGTGCCGCGGCCCTTGTTGCGCAGCACCTTAATCTTTCCGCCATGCCGCTGCACCGCAAGGCTTGCGATATAGAGCCCCAGACCGCTGCCTTCTCTATGCGCTCTGGCGTTTTCCTCCCTGTAGAAGCGGGAAAAAATTTTCTTTCTGGCCTCCTCCGAAATCCCGATCCCGCTGTCCTTGACGGAAATCTGCACCTCACCCTCACCGCCGGAGGTGGAAATCTCAATGGTATCCCCCGGCTCGGTGTATTTAATGGCGTTTTCCAGCAGGGGGCTGAAAATCTGGGAGAGCACCATGCGGTCGGAATAGAACGGGCCGCCGGTGTGCAGGGATAAAATCAGCCGTTTCCCCTCGCTCTCAGCCTGAAAGGTATAGATTTCCGACAGCTCCTCCAGAAAGGCGTTCAGGCTGAGCGGTGTGTAGTTTAGCATGGTGGTCTTGGACTGGTAGCTCGCCATGGCGAGCATGTCCGTCGTGGTACGCCGCAGGCGCGAGGTGGAGGAGAGGGCTTGCAGGATCAGCTCGCTCTGATCCAGAATCCGATCCCCCGGATATTGCAGCAGCAGCTCCAGAGAATTGTGGACGACGGCAAGGGGGGAGCGCAGCTCATGGGAGGCAAAGCTGATGAATTCATCCTGCTGGTCCCAGACGTCGGCCATGGCGTTGACCAGCAGCTGCACCATCACCCAGCTCGCTACGAGCGAAATGCCAAACACAATGGCTATGCCGAACAGAAGTGAATCCATGATCAGCTTCAGGGAGGCGGCAACATCCGTGACATTGGTTGCAAGCTGGATATAGTGCGTCTCTCCGCCGGAGGTGGTCACACGCAGGGTACAGACCCGGTAGGTCAGCAGCTGGCCGTTGCGGTAAAAGCTCTGGTTTTGTGTGTGGTCGGCATCCTGAACGGAAAATGTCAGATGCTGCAGGTGGTCAAAATACCGCAGATAGGGCTCGTTGCCGATGGTTCCGTCCGCGCTGCGCATGATAATAAACATGCGGTAATTGATGATATAGCTCCCGTTGCCGGTATAGACAATATTCTGCCCGCTGAGAAAGTTTTCAACGGAGGAGTCTACATTCTCTAAAATCATCTCCTGCGCGTTGCGAAAGCCTGTGTCGTAGTCGCTGTAGAGTGTCTTGCTCGCCTTGCGGTAGGTCGACTAGCAGAAGGCCGCAAAACAAAATAGAAAAACCAGCACCAGCATCGACATGTACTGCAGGCGTTTTTTGAGTAGTATTTGAGACCTATTCATAGAGATCACTGTTATCCGTTAGAATATAACCGAGCCCCCGTACCGTTTTCAGATATTTATCATAGCCAAACTCCTTGAGCACTTTGCGCAGCTGACTGGCATAGACCTCCACAACGGAGATGGTCGTGGAGGAATAAAAGCCCCATACCCGCTGGAATATGCGCTCCTTGTGTACGATGATATTTTTGTTGGATATCAGGTATTCCAGCAGCTCAAACTGCTTGCCGTGCAGGCTGAGGTACCTGCCCTGGATCATGGCTGTCCGTGTGCTGAGGTTCAGCTCCAGATCAAGAAACACCAGGGTATTGCCTGCGGCATAGCCGGACTTACTGCGGCGCACCAGCGCCTCCAGCCGTGCCTGCAGCTCATCCAGATCAAAGGGCTTTGCGAGGTAGTCATCCGCCCCCGCTTTGAGTCCCTTCACTTTATCCGATACCTGGTCGAGCGCGGTCAAAATGAGGATCGGCACAGAATTTCCGTTCTCCCGCACCTCCCTGACCACCGCCGTTCCATCCATCTCCGGCATCATCACATCCATGATGACGACGTCATATTCATTATGCAGAATCTTTTGCAGTCCGGCGCGCCCGTCGTAGGCCTGCTCCACGTCAAACACGTGCTTGATGCTCTCGCAGATATTGCTGGAAAGTACCCGGTCATCCTCAACGACCAATGCTTTCATACTAAAATCCCCTCTTCCGGACATCCCTGTACCGGCTTCTTCGTTATCATAGCAAAGAACTGCCAAATTGTAAACAGAAAGTTCGGTTTGGTTTGTCTATTCTGCATAGAAAGAAATGCCATGGCCCATGACAATCCATTTTCTTACCTGTAATTTGGTTAATCTGTGAGAAATGGAAATGACGATATCTATACCCTTTTACGTATTGTAACCGGTTGCTTCATAGGCAAACTTGTGATAAAATCAGGGAAAGAGCAGGTGAGGCTGCGAGAAGGGAGCGGTACCATGGAACAGCAGATGTTTACAAATACCCAGATTCTGCAATGGCTCGCGTATTTCTCTGAGGGAACACAGGTGGATTTGGAGAAAGTAAAAATTCTGGATATTACCCGCAGGAACAAAAACCTGATCCCGACGGTAGAGTCAAACCCTGCCGTGCTTGTCTTCACCGAGACCGGGCACCAGGATATCTTTTACCGGATGTGGGACGCGGGGCTGGGGGAATGCGCCGTCTGGTACAACGAGGGCTCCGAGCCGAGCGGGCCGGTGCTGCACCAAAAGGTCAAAGAGATGATTGACCGCGGCATCAACGCCTCTGCCGGGATGCTTATTCTCAACCCCGACGCCAGATCAACCTATAACATCGGGATGCGAAACAGCAGCTTTTCCCGTGGCTCCGTCCGCTATGTGGGCAGTGAGATCCGCGCGGTGATTCTCAACAAGATGCACATTGCGCTCGGTGATACGGTGTGCGTAGTCAGCGGAGAGAGCATTGCCGTCGAGGCGGCGATGCTCGCGGGCGAGGGTACCGTGATCGCCGTGGAATATAACCGGAGTGACCGCGATACCATGGAGGAGAATATCCAGAAGTTCGGCCTCAATAACATTGATATCATCGACCATGTGGACGACAAAACCATGTCAGAGCTGCCTGTACCGTCTCTGGCGTTTCTGGTGGCATCGGCGAGCCTGGAGCAGGAGATCGCGTGCCTGCTGCGCGTTAACCCGCATATGGAGTTCATTGTCTATACGCTCGACTTCCGCTGTGCGGCGAATCTGCCCGCCCTGTATGAACGGCTCGGAATTGGGGAACCGGAGGTCATCCAGCTCTCGGTATCCAAGCTGACGGAGAAGGACACCTTCGCGGCCGAACCTGCCCCCTGGATTATTTCGGGCAGGGCGTAGTTTGCCTTCCGCTGCAGAAGTTGGGGATTGACATTGACCACAACTTCCGATATAGTTAAGTTTAACAATATGCCGTGTATAACGATGATGATGGAGACAGTAGGATTACATAGAAAATCGCAGAGAGCCGGTGGATGGTGGAAGCCCGGCATGAGTAAATGTAACCTGAAGATCACTCCGGAATTGCAGCGTTGAAACGCCCTTGGTGGAGTAAGTGTTGCCGGTATTCCCCGTTACAGGAAGCGCATATGCTTGTATGCAGGTAACGGGTGGTATAGCGAAAGAAATGAAAGGCTTTCGTCTCTTTACAGGGGCGAAAGCCTTTTTTATGTACCGAACGGCAGGAGGAGGAGCATATGAATCAGAACATGATAGAAATCCGCTGGCACGGACGGGGCGGGCAGGGGGCGAAAACGGCCTGCCTGCTGCTGGCGGACGCCGCGTTTGCCTCAGGCAAATACGTCCAGGGCTTCCCGGAATACGGCCCCGAGCGGATGGGCGCGCCCATCACCGCGTATAACCGCATCAGCAGCGTGCCATGCACCATCCACTCCAACATCTACAAGCCGCATTATGTCGTTGTGGTGGACGAATCCCTGCTGTCCTCCGTGGACGTGACGGCGGGGCTTGACCCGGCGGGGGCAATTGTCATCAACTCCGCGAAGCCCGCGGAAGAACTGCGTCCGCTGCTCAAGGGGTACGCGGGGCGGGTCTATACGCTCGACGCCCGCCGCATCTCCGAGGCGTACCTCGGCGGCTATTTCCCCAATACCCCCATGCTGGCCGCGATTGTGCAGGTCAGCGGGGTGCTGGAGCCGGCGCGGTTTATCGCGGACATGCAGGCGTCATTCCAGCACAAGTTTGCCACAAAACCGCAGGTGATTGAAGGCAACATGAATTGCCTCAGTCAGGCCATGAAGGAGGTGCAGAGCGCATGATACGCAAGGCGAAGGATATCAATGAGGAGACGCCCTGGCAGGAGATGACGGTCGGCGGCGAGATCCCGGAGGGCGGAACGGCGCGGCTCACGAAGACAGGCGAATGGCGCTCGAACGTCCCCGTGTGGGAACAGGATAAGTGTAAGCAGTGCCTTTTGTGCGTTCCTTACTGCCCTGACTCCTCCATCCCCGTCACCGCGGGCAAGCGGGTGGAATTTGACTTTGACCACTGCAAGGGCTGCGGCATCTGCTGGAAGGTCTGTCCCTTTGAGGCCATTCGGATGGAAAAGGAGGAGAAGGCATGAGTATACCAGATCGTCTTTCCGGCAATGAGGCCGTCGCCCACGCGATGCGGCAGATCAATCCCGGCGTGTTCGCGGCGTTTCCCATCACGCCGTCTACTGAGATCCCACAGTATTTTGCCCAGTTCGTCGCCGACGGGCTGGTGGATACGGAATATGTCCCCGTGGAGTCCGAGCACTCCTCCATGTCCACCTGTATGGGTGCGCAGGCGGCGGGCGTGCGCGCCATCACCGCCACCTCCTCTGCAGGCCTCGCGTTTATGTATGAGGTGTTGTATGTGGTGGCCTCCGCGCGACTGCCCGTTACCCTCGCGTGCGTGAACCGCACCCTCACCGGCCCCATCAACATCAACAACGACCACTCCGACTCCATGGGTGCGCGCGACGCCGGATGGATTCAGATTTATGCTGAAAACAATCAGGAGGCCTATGACAATTACCTGCAGGCCATGCGTATTGCCGAGACCCCGGATGTGCGCCTGCCCATCATGATCTGTCAGGACGGCTTTATTACCTCCCACGCGGTGGAGAATATCCTGCTTGAGGAGGATGCGGCGGTTAAGGCGTTTGTGGGGGAGTACAAGCCGGAAAATTTTCTCCTCAAGCACGAAAACCCGCTTGCGGTCGGCCCGTATGACACCTGCCCCTATTGTATGGAGCACAAGGTGCAGCTCGCGGAGGCCATGAAGCACGCGCGCCGGGCGGTTCTGGACGTCGCCGCCGACTTTGAGAAAACCTTTGGGCGCAAGTACGGTTTTTTTGAGGAGTACCGCATGGAGGATGCCGAGGTGGCGTTGGTGCTGATCGGCTCAACCGCTGGTACTGCCAAGGCATGTGTGGAGACACTGCGCGCGCAGGGGATCAAAGCGGGGCTCATTAAGCTGCGTGTCTTCCGCCCCTTTCCGGCGCAGGAGCTTGCCGCCGCGCTGTCGCATGTGAAGGTTGTCGCGGTCATGGATAAGAGTGAGGGTTACTCCGCCTGCGGCGGTCCCCTCTACGCAGAGACCCTTTCCGCCTGCTACGACCTGCCGGTGCGCCCGACGATGATCAACGTCGTATACGGCCTTGCCGGGCGCGACTGCGCGGTGGAGGATATCGAGCGGGTCTACCGCCATCTGCTGCGCATTCTGGAGACCGGCGAGACCGGCGAAAAGTACATTCATATGGGTCAGCGCAGCAACGAACAGGAGGTGCTGTAACATGGCATATAATCATAAAGCGGAGCTGAGTAAGCCCGAACGCTTTGTCGGCGGGCACCGCCTGTGCGCCGGATGCGGTGCGGGCATTGTCTGCCGTGCCATGACCCGCGCCCTCGACGAGGGGGACAAGGCGGTCATCTGCAACGCCACGAGCTGCTTGGAGGTCTCTTCCTTCCTCTATCCGTACACCGCGTGGGAGGACTCCTATATCCACTCCGCATTCGAAAACACCTCCGCCGTCTGCGGCGGCGTTGAGGCCGCTTACAACGTCCTCAAACGCCGGGGGAAGATAGACGACACCTTTAAGTTCCTCGCCATCGGCGGGGACGGCGGCACCTACGATATCGGCTTTCAGTCGCTCTCCGGCGCGATGGAGCGCGGGCACGACATGGCCTATTTTTGTTATGATAACGAGGCGTATATGAACACCGGCATTCAGCGCTCCTCCGCAACGCCCCGCTTTTCCAACGCCACTACCAGTCCCACCGGCAAGGTATCTGACGGCAAGCAGCAGAACAAAAAGGACCTTACCGCCATCATGGCCGCGCATAACATCCCGTATGTGGCACAGACGACTTTTATCGGCAATTTTAAGGACTTTCACGAAAAAGCCCACCGGGCGATCTATACCCCCGGCCCCACCTTCGTCAACGTCATGGCCCCCTGCCCCAGAGGGTGGCAGTATGCAGCCGAGTTCCTGCCGGAAATATGCAAAATGGCGGTGGAAACCTGCATCTGGCCACTATACGAGGTGGTGGAGGGCAAGTGGATTTTGAACTACGAGCCCAAGAAAAAGCTCCCCGTTACGGAATTTATGAAGCTCCAGGGCCGGTTCAAGCACTGCTTCCGGCCCGGCAACGAGTGGACGCTCGAAGCGGCGCAAACCTATGTTGATGCGCAGTGGGAGAAGCTGCTCAACCGCTGTGTCTGACTTCTTATGAACTAAATGAGGATGTGACAAGCAAAACCGGCAGGCGCAGTAACGCGCCTGTCGGTTTTTTTGCCTGGAACTCCACTAAATGTGCTTACACACAGCACAAAATGTGATATAATGCACACTGTAGGTGTGCACAATGATAAAGGAGGAGAAATATGGAATACGAGAGAAAATTTCTGACAGGAGAAGGAGGACCGGCATGAGTTTTTTGAACTTTTGGAAAGATCTTTGGAAGAAGGACGATGACGAGGAAGGAAAAACAGAAACGACACAGACCGGCTTGGGCGGTGGCAGCACAAGGGGGAGCGGCGCAGGACGTACTGTGGCAACCCCCACTGCCACAACCGCCACAGTGAATACCGGTAAACCGTCTACCGTTTCGAGTACAACAGACAGCGCAATCTCAGCCACTGAAACAACGGCAGGCAGTACCAAAACAGGGGAGAACCTTTTGTCTCAATTTCTCAAGCCTACGCTCGCTGGAAGGATAGGAGAAAAGGTTGCCACTGCCGGAACCACTGCATCTACCGACAAGATTGGGAAGACAGAATCGGCTGGCAAACAGACCGAAACCGGGGCAGGGCCCTTGTCCACTGGAGAGAAGAACACCAAGCAGGACGCGGTATCGACTAAATCAAATTGGGTTGACTTCCTACCCGGCCAGAAAGCAGGGCATTCGCTGGTTGACTTTATGCTGCCGGAACGTACAGAAAAAATTGCTTCATCAGAAACCGTCCTGCCGGCAAGCGATTCGCCAATGCAGGCTGATCAGAATTTCTGGGTTCCTTCCGTGCAGGACAATATGCAGTGGAGCGCATCAAGCGAGAGCATGCAGCAGTTGGGGGAGTATCTTGCGCAGGAGGGCGCGCGGCTGACGGGCAAGAAGAATGAACTGCAGGGCTTCATAGACAAGGGATACGAGAATCTGAGTACGGAGGACTATTCGTATTTTGCAGAACAGGCGGAGCAGTTTCAGATGGATTTGGATCAGTATCTGTCGGCCTACAACAAATGGGACTATTATACAGGCACCACACAGGGGGTACAAGAACGGCTCGACGCGCTGGATCACGCGTACAACATGGCGTATGGGGTGGAAAATCAAGAAAAGCGGACGGAGCTTGAAAGTGAGCGTATGGCACTGCGCCTCATGTATGACGAACTTGACTTTGAGGAACAGTACGGCAGCCTGCAAAGTGATCCGGACTTTGCAACCTATGTGGCGAAAGGTGCGGCGATTGAGACGCCGGACAACATGGTTCGTTACGTCCGGGAAAACCCAAAGAAGGCTGCTGTGCACGACGCACTGCTCCATGGTATGGCGGATAGCCGGCTGCAGAATCTGGCCTTGACGCAGGAGGAGACTGAAAATTACAATTACCTGCTGGGCAAGTACGGAACGGAAAAGGCACAGGGCTATCTGGATGCACTGACAGAGACGCTGAACCGGCGTGTGGGGGAAGCGGCAGGGCAGAGCATGCGTGGAATAGAAAATGATGCAGGAAGGGCAATGCTCACTGGGTTTTACAGCTTTGGCTCCGGGTTGACGGAGTACGGGGATGATATGAAGCAGCTTTTTCATCATGAGGCGCTTCCGACCTCGGCCACACAGTATGCTTCGGGGTACATTCGAGATGACCTGCAGGACGCGGGACCAGCTGTTTTCGGCAACAGTATGGGGCAAATTGCCTATGATTTAGGGCATACAGTCGGATACATGACGCCCAGTATTGCGGCATCGCTTGGCACCGGCAGTGTGGGTGCCGCGGTGCTCACCGGGTTTTCGTCGGCTGGGGGCGCATATAACAGTGCGCTCAAGTCTGGGCACACAGCAGAGCAGGCGCAGAATTATGCGGTGCTGAGCGGAGTAGCAGAGGGCGGTATGCAGTTTCTGCTGAGCGGCATCAGTAAGCTGGGCGGCAAGGTATCGGGAAAGGTAGCCGAGGCGCTGACAAAAAATATCGGCAACGCCCTCCTGCGCGCAACAGCCAGGACAGGTCTGAGCGTGCTAAGCGAGGGGACGGAGGAATATTTGCAGACGCTGCTGGACCCCGTACTGCGCAATCTGTGTTTGGATGAGAATAACGAGCTCAAGCTGGTGAGTGAGGAAGCGCTCTACAGCGCATTACTGGGGATGATGACTGCCGGCGTGGTGGAGGGCGGCGGGAAAGCGGCAGGTAAAATCACCGACACTATAATGAATACGCAGAGCGGTGAACTCGCCGTCGAAAATGGGACGAACAACCAGACAGGAGCAGATCTGAGTACTTATATCCAATGGGCGGCAGAATATCTGCCGCCGGAGTATATTGACTTGGCCTATGATCTCAACAGCGATGCACAGGGGACAAGCAACGCGGTGTATGATACCCCCAAAACGCAGACCAACGGAGCAACAGAAACGAATACGAAAACGCCAACACAATGGGGTGATTATGCCCAGTGGGCGTCTCAATACCTTCCGTCGGAGTACATTGACCTTGCCTACAAAATACATGGCGAAGAGCAAGGGACAAGCAGCCCGGCGAACGAGCAAAACCTGCTACCGGAAACGAACACCCAAAGCCGTGCAAAATGGAGTGCATTTGCCAATTGGGCAGCCCGGATTCTACCGTCTGAATATATTGACTTGGCGTATCAAATACACGACAACGAGCAGGTGGCAAGACCCACATCGCCGCAGATTGCCGGTGCGCAGGCAACGAATACCCAAAGCCCGAGCACATGGAGCGCGTTTGCCCGGTGGGCATCTAAGTATCTGCCGTCGGAGTATATTGACATGGCCTACAACATGTACGGCAATGAACAGCAATTCAGCCCAATACCGCAGGTGCAAGAAAGCGCCTTGCGCAATGGGCAAGGCGAGCAAAATATCAACAATCAGGCGGGCATACAAATACCTGAACTATCTGCACTACCCAGCAGTACAACACCAGTTTCAAATGATCTCGTGCAAAACAAGAATGATAGTGCTATAATAGATGAGAACAACACGGGGATTGTTGATAAGGGAACTAGCGGAGCAGATGATAAAACATATTCGCCTATTAATCCTGGCCCTTTAAGCGAAAAAGTTGCAAATTCATTTAATGGTGCTACTTATAATCAGGTGACTTTGGTAGAAGATACTACTTTGTATAGAGTATATGGTGGGAATGCAAACGAAATTGGCGGATATTGGTCCTTAACGCCCCAAAATGGAGGCTTACAGTCTCAATTGGATTTAGCATTAAATCCTTCATGGGGAAACACAGCTAAACATGTTACTCAAATAACGGTACCAGCTGGAACAACTATTTATACTGGTACAGCAGCGCCACAAAATATACTTGATAGTGTAGGCAATATTATCGGGAGTTTACCCGGTGGAGGAAGGCAAGTATATATTCTGGAGGTGAACCCGTCTTGGCTAAAATGAGGCAATGCGATTGTGCAGACAGAGTTGGCATTGAGATTAATTCTTTCAAATTATTTGAGGAATTTAAAAGGTTTTTTGAAAGACAAGTGCAATTGGGCATTTTCGAAGATGTAAAAGTGGAAAAGCCATATTATATTGGATACGATAGTAATCACAAAAAATATGAATGGTATGCGGATAAGTGGTATCAATGTAAGTGTTGTGAAACTTTATGGGAATTTGCGTATCCAGACTTTCCGGCAAATGGATTTATCAGAAAGTATCCAAAAGATTTTTTGTGAGAAAGAGAGCGATTAACGTGAACATTAATGAACCAGTTAAAAATCCAGAATTGTTAAAAGTTATGCAAGAGCTTGCGGAAGATAGTTCAAAACAAACGCAGTTTGTAAATGAATTGCATCAGGCAAAATTCCTCTGTCCAGTTCAAATGGATATAGGGAATTCTCAACCTGACCGTAATGGAGAAATAACATTGGGAACAGGTACTAAAATCTCAATACTGAGTCTTCAAAATAGTGAAGGGGAACATTTCTTAATGGCCTTTACTGACTGGATGGAGTTAGGAAAATGGAAGCAGAATAAGAATCAGCAGACATTAATTTTGACATATGAGGAATATCAATATTTAGTTTTACAAGAAGACTCCGTATATGTCGGTGTAGCAATTAACCCATATGGAGACAACTTGGTTTTAAATCGAGAATCAATTCTAACATTATCAAAACAGGATATGAAAGGCGAACTGGCTCAACCAGAAGAGCCTGTTATGATCGGTGTTCCGGCTGACTATCCGACAGAAATGGTTGAAAAATTGCAGACAGTTTTTTCTGAAATCGCTAGTGTACATAGTGCATACTTATTATGGATGGCAAGAAATCAAGAGATGAGTTATTTATTGGTAATAGATACTTTAGAGTCACCGCACAAACTGTTTTCGCAAATAGGAAATATCTGCAAGCCGTATTTAAATGGGAAACTATTGGATATTATCCCCTTTAGTACTCAATTTGGTAAAAATGCTACAGCAAATCAAAAGCCTTTTTACAACATATGAGCACAGCGATAATATTCCGTAACCACTCTTGAGTATATACACTGAAATGGTGGTATCATGTTTGAAGCTACATAATCCTTGATCATTATTGTTGATCCGGTAACACAGTTAGAAACAATAATATTTACGAGGTGGAAATCATGAAAATTCAAGGAGATCCAGGCCCAGATAGAATTACGGTTACATTTGAAGAGGGTAGGTTTAATGGGAAACGTATCACAATGGATGCAGACCCTATTGTTGGCGGCATTGTACTGTATGCTAATACAATTATAGGTTGGGATGGTTCATCATCGTTGAGGCTGGATGCGCAGACAAAAAATGAGGTTGTACAAACAATAAAACAAGAATTAAAGAAATATCCGCCGTCTGAGATTGTTGAGTAAAAACGCATGAGGCTAAAGCATAAGCTGCCTTAAATCCTCTTACTGCCCTAAAATACAAAAAGAAATCCCTGTCAAGAGCTTGCCACGAAAGTGGTGCGAAGCACTCTTGACGGGGATTTCTTTTTGTGTATACTCTGGCAGGATAACGTACAATAAGTTTCGCAAATTAGAAAAAAGGACATGGGAAAGGACATG
>JAJBUC010000018.1 GCA_020860545.1 Oscillospiraceae bacterium
CAACCACCTCACCCATCATGTGGCCAAAGGCTTGATCAAGCTCCTCCTCCGTCTGCTCACCCTGTCGCGGCCGGGTGAAGCAAAGCTTCTCGGGCATCGTACACCGGATCGGCGTATCACTGCCGCGGCAACGCTCCGCGCGTTCAATATTCTCCTGCATTTTCTCCAGAAAAAACAGTTTTTCCCGAATCGCATTCATTTTTTGATTGGCAATGCTTGTGCCATGGGCAATCAGCTTTGCGTACCGGATCTCGTGGGTGTCATCCGTCATAAAATTCTGAAACTCCTTGAGCGGGATGTCCAAATCCACGCACAGCTGAATGGCCTCCACCAGTTGAATCTGGGAAAACGCATAGTAGCGGTATCCGCTTTCCGGGTCGACATAGGCCGGAGGCAGAACGCCGATCCGGTCGTAATACCGAAGCGATTTCACATGAACGCCTGTCTGCTTTGACAGCGCACCGATAGACAATAATTTTCTTTGTTTCATTTCAAAAGGCCTCTTGACTTTCCTATAATGGGAGACTTTATAGTATACAAGAATAGCGTACCCGCGCCCTCTTGTCAACTCCGGCGCGGCGCAGAAAAAGGAGGCAAATATTCGTGGACTTGAGAAAGGACTCTGTCAAAGCCCTGTATACGAGTTATCTGATTCCCTCATTGGGCGGCGCCCTCGCCACATCCATTTATAGCTTTGTGGATACCATCGCCGTCGGGCAGGCCATGGGGCCGGACGGGGCGGCCGCCACGGCGATCACCATTCCCCTGTTCAGCATCGCGTCTTTTCTGGGCATCCTGTGCGGCGTCGGCGGCTCTGTGATGATGAGCCAGGCAAAGGGCGCGGGAAAGGAAGCACGGGGGAACGCCTATTTTACCGCCTCCCTGATTGCAATGGGTGTGCTGACCGCCGTATTCTGGGTGGTGCTGGCATGCTATGCCACGCCCATCCTCACCCTGTTCGGCGCAAAAGACACCATCCTCCCCCTCGCCATGGATTACACCAGATGGATCATATATCTCTGCCCGTTTTTGCCCGTTTCCATGTACCTGGGCTGTATCATTCGAAATGACAACGCCCCCAAAACCGTTATGTGCGCTGTCCTGTGCGGCGGCGTGGTGAATATTTTCGGGGATTGGCTGTTTGTCTTTCCCCTCGGTATGGGCATGGGCGGCGCAGCCCTGGCCACGATGCTGGGCACCGTCGTACAGACGGCCATTATGTGCGGGCACTTTGCGTCTAAAAAGTGCGGGCTCAGGTTGGTCAAGGCGGAGCGCTGGCGGCCCGCGTTTGCGAATCTGGCCGCAACCGGCTTCGGCGCAAGTGTGCTCGATATTGCCATCATTGTGCTGACGGCTATGCTCAACAATCAGGTCATGCGCTATGGCGGCACAGCGGCACTGGCGGTATTTGGGGTTATGATCACGATCTCATCCCTGTTCCAGCACCTGTTCAGCGGCGTCGGGCAGGCAATCCAGCCCATTGTATCCGTAAACTTTGGCGCGGGGGAGACAGACCGCACTCGGCAGACCTCTCCCACCCGGAGCCGGACCGCTGTAGGGATTGGTAGTCTGTCTCCTGCGGGCTGCCTGCTTTTCCCCAAAGGAATCACGCAGCTCTCTATGTCCGCTACGCCGGAGGTGCTGGAAATTGCGCCCGAAATTGTCCGGACCTATGCCCTCTCGTTCCTGCTCATGGGCGTCAGTATTGTTGCCATCTATTATCTGCAGTCCATCATGCGCACAAAAATTTCCATGACAATCTCTCTGCTGCGCGGCATTGCTGTGAGCGGCGCGCTGATCTATCTGTTGCCTCTGTGCTCCGGTATTCGCGGTGTGTGGTGGGCCATGGTGATAACTGAAGTTTCGGTTGCCATCTTTGCGATGTTCTACCTGCGATCCCTGCACCGTTCCATGCACCATGCCGATCAGGTGCCGTCCCCCCTGGAGCCCGCATAATGGATCCAGCCGCCCCCGCTACAGCTTCCCGAGCTGCGCGTTCTGCACGGCGGTGAGATAGGCGGTATTCACGCCCTGCTCGGAGATTTTGGAAAAGTCGCCGTATTCCGCGTATTTCTCCGCGAGCTCCCAGGCGGCCTCCTGCTCGGTGAGCTGCTGCGCCTTGGCGTAGGCGGTGACGAATGCGTTCGTCTCCGCCTCGGTGAGCCCCCAGAGCGTGGCATAGCCGCTGAAATTCCCCACGGAGGCGAGCGCCTGCGCCTTCTCCTGCTCCTTGGCGTACTCCTGCTGGGTGAGGGTATTCTCCTGCGCGAGCTTCCACTGGTTATCCTGCACGGTATCGCGCGCATCGGTATAGTCCTGACTCTGCCGGTCGCTGTAGACGCCGTAGTCAAAGTTCCGGTCGTCGGTGTAGGCGCTGTAGTCAAGGCTCCGGTCGGCGTTGTACTGGCTGAGCTGGTTCTGGTACTTCTGATAGTCCGCCTGATCGAGGGCGAGGAGTGTCTCGAGATTGGCGCGCTGGTCGTTCCCCTCCTGCTGGTACATGCTGTACGCGAGCTGGTAGAGCTCCGGGACCTTATCGGCCAGCTGGCTCATGTAGTAGTTATTGGCCTGCGTGGCGGCGCTCGCGGCGTAGGAGCTTGCGATGCCGCCGGTGCGCGCGGCGACCTGCCCGAGGGTATCCTGCGAGGCGCGGCTACCCTCGCGGGTGTAGCTCTCCTTGTACTGCTGGTAGAGCGGGTCGTCGTTGTAGTCGTAGGAAAAGGCCGTCCTGTTTTGCAGGGAATCGGCGATGGAGGATATCTGATCCTGATAGCTGCTCGAATAGCTCGGCGCGCTGGTGTTGTAGCTGTACGCGCCGCCGCTGCCGCTGCCGGAGCCGTAGGTGCTGCCGCCGTAGCTGTACGTGCTGCTGCCGAAGGGGTTATACTCGCTGCCGTCGGCCCCGCCGGAGTAGTTGTATTTCGCGCGGATGGCCTCCGCCGCGCTGTGCGCGGACGCCTGCCCCGCCGTGTCGCCGCTGTCGTACGCCGACTGCCACGCGGCCTTGTAATTCTGCACGGCGGCGTAGTCCTCGTCGGACAGGTACATCTCGTCCCACTCGATCTGATCGCTGTTTGCCATGAAATTCGTCTCCTCTCTATTCGGTGCGGGTCTCGAGCGCGGCCACGCGCTGCTCGAGCTCGCTCAATTTTTTGCGGGTGCTGTTTGCCTCGTAGTGCTCTATGGCCTCTCGCATATAGAGCAGGTACTCCTCCACCGCGCGGAGAAAGCGGTCGGGGTTCTGCGCGTCGTAAAGGGGTGGCTCGCGGGATAATACCGCCATATCACTGGTCCCTCCTTTCCCTGCGCATCTGCCCCGCCGGGGGCGCGGCAGATGCGCATACTGAACTAAACCTCCCCGCCCGTCCGGAACTGCCTTATCATGCTCTCCACGGCGCAGCCGCCCGCGCCCGACAGGCGCACGGCGAATTTGTCGCACCGGTTCGGGATGACGGGCACCACAACGGTGCCCGTCCTGTGCCCCGTCCAGATTTTGTGCCAGAGGCCGCCGTCGCGCGCCACCTCCACCGAGGCGTGCGCCCCCTCGTCCAGCGTCAGGCGCAGGAGGAGCTTGGAGTAAATTTTGCGGTTGTGCACCGTCTCGGTAAAGGGGCTGAGCTCGGCGTACCACGTCACGCGCTCGTCGCCCCCCGCCTCGGGCAGGAGGATTTCTCCGCCCTCGGTGAGCATATACACCGTGCCGCTGAGCTCGGCGAACTGCACGGCGGCGGTGTCGTCCTCCCGCAGCCAGAGGCCGCGGCGGGTGTCGTAGACAAAGAGGTGGGCGTCCTCCTGCGCGTCGCGCATGGAGAGGTAGTAGCGCCAGCCGTCCGCGCCGCCGACCGCCGCATGGTACTGCCGGGTGCCGAAGGCGTTGGAAATGAGCTGCGGACGCCCGCCGGAATAGGCGTACACCCCCGCCTGCCCCTTGTAGTAGAGCACCTCGTTGATGATCTGCAGGCTCTTGTCGCTCCCCGCCTGCACCCCCGCGATGTCGTAGGTGTAGAGGAAGAAAGCCGACGCCGCGGTGCCGACGAGCTTATGCAGGACGTTTTCCTTCCAGCACAGGAGGGAGGCGGAGTAGAGGCAGATGGCGGTAAAGACCATTTCGGT
>JAJBUC010000096.1 GCA_020860545.1 Oscillospiraceae bacterium
GGGCGGCACCAGGCCATGGCCAAGTGAAAACCTGTCACCCTCCACCTGAAGCGCCCCCGCAGCATCGTCAACCGGGCGGAGCTGACCCGGCTTCAGCGCAACTTCGAGGCCGTTCTGGACGAGATCGACCGGCTGGAGCGGAGCAAAACCTCCAAGCCCTCTGTCCTGGCCCTGCCCCTGGGACTGATCGGAACCGCATTTATGGCCTGCTCCACCTTCGCCGTCACCGCCTCCCCGCCCCGGGTGCTCCTTTGCATCCTGCTGGCCATCCCCGGCCTTGCGGGGTGGATTTTCCCCCGGTTTGTCTACAAAAAGACCCTGGCCGGGGAGATCCGGCGCATTCAGCCCCTGATCGAGGGAAAGTACAGCGAAATCGACGAGCTGTGCAAAAAGGGAACAAGCCTGCTCCACTGAGGCAGAACAACCGGCCGCTCCATAAATCGTCGACCGCAAAATCTGAACATTAGGCGAAACTTTTCAGCTCACCCAATTATCTGAAAATAGAGGGGGTGCATCCGCTATTTTACAGCTGATGCGCTCCCTCTATTTGTTGTTCTGCTCTTGTCAAAATTTTGCTCAAGTCATTTCAAGTAATGGCGCTTAATATAGGCAACAGGGCACTGATTCAGGCAACTGTGCTCAACCAGTAAAATATTCACCCAGACTGACGCCATTGGCTTGGGGAGTATAACCGCATAAGAAGTGTCCCGTTCCAATCACGGCCAACTTGACTTGAATTGTGGTCTCAGCAAGCATACAGTTACATGCAAATTCACCTATTTTTGGTGGTCTACGTCATCTCCGTCTCCCCATCGGTGGAATTCACTATAATTTATGTGAAATTGATCTAATATTTTTCCCACAATATGACGAGTCACATCTTCTAAGGTATGGGGATGACTATAGTAGCTAAGTACGGGGGGAAGGATGACAGCACCCATCAAAGCCAACTCATATTGATTGCGCAGATGAATCGCACTCATGGGACACTCACGCGAAACCAATACCAGCTTACGACCTTCCTTCAAAGTAACGTCAGCGGCACGCAACAAAAGGTTGTCACTATACCCGCTGTGAATACCGGCTAGCGTCTTCATACTGCACGGCACAACAACCATCCCACTGGTGCGATAACTTCCGCTCGCTGGTAAGGCGCCAATGTCTTGTATATCATATGCGAAATCGGCCATTTTTTCCACTTGCGTAACCGTAAAGTCAGTTTCCGTTTCTATGGTAGTGCGACCGCCTTTTGTGATAATCAAATGGCTTTCCATGTCTGTTTGATGCAATGCCCGTAACAGCTCCACTGCAATGGGTGCTCCAGACGCGCCACTGACTCCAATGATGATTCGATCTTTATTTTTCATATTTCTCATGTTTTCTTTGATTATTCTCCACAGGCTGTGCCAATGCAGCACCGAAAAGCCATATAGGCTACGAACGAAAATCTGGGTAGAGCAAAGTCACATACCACTGGGGAAAAATTTTGCAAGGTCATATTCACCCAATTGGGCGCGGGCAAAACGCTCCTTTTGGTCAAACGGAACAGTACAGTCAAAAATCGCCTTGCATGTATTACCTGGGACACGCAAATTGGGATTATAAATGGGCCACGCACTGGGGTCAATATGATGTCCCGCAACACCGGGCAGGCAAATTGTATCAACATCCGCCTGGTAGCGTGAATTGAGAGCCCAAAGCACATCTTCGCTGTCAAAGGGGTTTACATCCTCATCTACCAAAATGATGTGTTTAAGTTCGTGAAATGCTGAGAAAGCCAAAAGTGCGGCCTGACGCTGTGTACCCTCATGGGCAGAGACCAGCTTGCGAAACTGTATGATAGCCATAAGTTTTCCACCTCCTGCAGGGGAAGCATAAACATTAACAATTTGTCCAGGAAGCGCCCTGTCGAGCATGTCTATAATACATGCCTCCGTAGGAAGTCCGGCCATGTTGACATGTTCTTCGCTGGGACCCAAACAGGTTTGATAAATAGGATCTACACGGTGCGTGATAGCTTTGACTTTAATAATAGGAACCTCATGGGCAATGCCCGTATAACTTAAAAATTCATTTAAGCCCTGCCCTCTTCCGGTCAGCTTATCCTCGCGCACCCGTTTCCCCGGCAGAATTTCGCCTTCAATCACATACTCGGCGTGGGCAATGGCTGTGCCGTCGATCGTTTTGCAGCGGACTAAGTCCACTGGCTTTCCCCGCAGCGCTCCGGCGATTGCCAGCTCATCATAACCCAACGGCGTGGTGGGTGCGGTAAAACAGGATGCGATGTAGATGATGGGGTCAATTCCAATGCTGATGGAAATCGGAAGGGAGTGCCCTTTCTGTTCTGCTTTTTGAAACATCAACCCAATGTGCCGGCCCACTTTGGGATCTGCTAAAATAGTCAGCTCGTCCAGCTGATCCTGTGCGAAAATACGGTGAATCGTCACATCGTTTGCGCCGGTTTCCGGGTCGGAGGCCCGACAAAGGCCCATGGTAATGCAAGGGCCCGCATCTTCAGCCGTGGTTTGAATGATGGGCAAAATTTTGCGTACATCAAATCCCGGTTCATCCGCCCGGTGGACAACCTGCTGGCAAGGTGCCGGTTCCTTGTTCAGAAGGACGGGTGGCAACGGGGCAGTAACACTGCTACGCAAATCCCAACCCAATCGCTCGGGGGGCGTCCCGAGATAGGCACCGATCCGTTTACGGCTTCCCAGTACGCCGATGGCAACGCGGGCACCCGGATACCCCTTTACATTGTTAAACACAACGGTTGGACCGTTGCGCACCGTTTGAGGAAGCGTTCCGCCCGCTCCGATTTTACGGTATACACCGGCAATCTCCAGGTAAGGGTCAGCTTCTACATTTGTCTCCATATACTGCCCTGGCATGGTTTTTAATAACTCCAACGCCGAGCGCAAATCAGTTACTTCGCGTTGCTCCATTTTTAATGTCTCCTCATTTTTGTTATGAATTAATTGGAACGCACTACTTTCAGTTTGTATTTTAATGATCTTTCATGGAAAATGGAACTTCAAATATTGCAGCCTTTATGTACTTTTTACATAAGGGAATCTCTAAAAACTATGTCCGTTGCACATGGCAAGGTCTTCCTCAACCTGCTCTTGCCACAAGCTTTTGAAGCTCAAGTAAAACCCAACAAGCTGAATTTGCACCCGCTATGGACGGATACAAATTCAGCTTGCAATATTTGAGCCAGGTAGGGCAAGAATGCAGGTCACCCTTCTGCCTGACTCCAGCCATATTCGCCTACATTAGATAGAAAACAGGTTGCGAATCGCTTTAATGCGGAAGTGGGAGAGTCTTTGGGGTAAATCAAACTCACATAACGGAATCCATCCAAATCAGACAGTTCCACGCTTTTAATATCGTGAAACTGAAACATACCCATATCTTTTCCTGAGAGCAAAATGCAGTTTTCCGACTGCTGTAGCTCGATCAGAGCGGCTTCAACCTGCCCATAGCATTCATCAGACATTCGCGGGCTAAAGCCATATTGTGCACATTTGCGCTCCAGCATGAGACAGGCTGCCTCTCGATAGATCCCGCTCACTTGGAGAAAGGTTTCATTTTTTAACTCGGCCAGGCTGACAGTGTCCCGTGCAGCCAGCGCATGATTTTTGTTCATCAGCACCGTCATGCGCTCTTTATAGAGAGGTTGAAAAATTACGCGCTCCGAGTTGACATAGTCCATATGAACCAGTAATATAGCATCATATTCACCACGGAAAAGGTCGGTGATGCAAACATCGGGTTCACTCGTGTGAATCGAAAGGTTGATGTCGGGATATTCTTTGCAGAATAAGCTGGGGAAGGGACCAAGGTAGCTGTTTGCAGAATAGTACGGCACGCCAAGACGCAGGCAGCAGGAGTAACCCTGACTGCGCAACCGCGTTTCGGCACAGGCCGAATCGAATAGGTTGAGGATATGCTGGCATTGGCCCTGAAAAAAGGCGCCCGTTTCCGTCAGCTTCATAAATTGTGTAGAGCGATCAAAAAGCCTGACGTTTAAAAACTCCTCCAGCGCGATAATAT
>JAJBUC010000100.1 GCA_020860545.1 Oscillospiraceae bacterium
GGAGGGCGCGTGGGCGATGCAGCGTGCAAGCTGCGCGGCGGACGGTTTGACAGTGAATTACTTGCAATTGGCGGAAGAATAAGGTATAATCTACTGGTATTTTATCTGGATAACCGAACGGAGGCGGATTTGATTGCCCGAAGAACAAAAAACAAGTGAGCAGCCGAGTGAAGCAAAGTTATCGAATGCGGAGGCGCTGAAGCAGGATGCCTACTTCTGGCTCCAGGCACTGGTCGGCGCGTTGGTCTGTCTGATTCTTGTGTTTACCTTTCTTGGCCGCATTGTATTTGTAGATGGCGAGTCCATGCTGCCCACCCTGAACGATGGGGACATGCTGGTGTTGCAGAGCATCGGCTATGAGCCGCAGCGCGGGGACGTGGTCGTGCTGACCAAGGACATTTTTTTGGATAAATCCATCGTTAAGCGTGTGATTGCACTGGGCGGCCAGACGGTGGATATCGACTATGACGCAGGCACCGTCTCAGTAGACGGCGAGGTGCTTGATGAGCCGTATATCAACGAGCTGATGGAGTATCCACAGAGCATGTATGAGACCATCACCCATCTGGAGGTGCCGGAGGGCTCCATCTTTGTGATGGGGGATAACCGCAATCACTCCTCCGACAGCCGCAACGTGCGCTGCGGCGCGATTGATACGCGCTACGTCATGGGTCATGTGCTGCTGATCGCGTTCCCGTTCAGCCATTTTGGCGGGGTATCTTAAATCAACAAATGATGGAGCATATGCGCCCCGCTTTCGTTTGAAGGAGCGGGGCGCGTTTTATACAATATGAATCATTGACCGGCAATCAAAAGTCAAAAGGAAAAAGGATCTAAATTTTTGTCGGAATTCCATATGTATTCGATGGTGTCGGCGACATTTTGAGCAATGTTCTGCCCGTGCAAATCAGAAATAAACCCTAAAGTCATATCCATACCGGCAGAAACACCAGAGGAGGTGTAAAACCGTCCATCTACAACCCAGCGAGCATGCTTTACCCATATGACAGCTTCGTTAACAGACTGTACCCAATCAAAAGCCTTTTTGTTCGATGTAGCCTGTCTGTTGTTGAGCAAGTTGGTTTTAGCCAGGAGCGCAGAACCGGTACAAACGGTTAGCACAAAAGCTGCGGCATCGGCAGCAGCAGTCAGCTTGTGGATAAAGCCAGCATCATCAATGTGCTTCCGCGTTCCCATGCCTCCGGGTTTTAATACGATGCCGCCGGCCTTGATTTCTTGGAATGGACGAGTTAGTACTTGGATATTTTTGCTGCCAGTGACAATCCCTCCATTGCAGGAAAAGTATTTAAGGCTGTACATCGTGGCAAGCTTACCAATGATCTCTGCAGGTCCAAAGGCATCCAAAGTTTCGAAACCATCAAAAAGAAGCATATTAAATGCAGTCATTTGCAGAACCTCCTGCGATTTTCTTCGGAAGCAAGCACAGTTTATGGAGGGAGATACTGCGCCTGCGCCCGCTGTCTAATACGTTCATTATCCCATATTCAGTATAGGATAACAAGTTTTCATTCGGTGCGTTTGTCTGCTACACCTTGGAAGCGCTGCGCATATAGTATAGTTGGATACCATTTTGCACACAAAGAGGTGTTAGACTATGCAGAACATGCAAGACATGAAGTATCCCTTTACCCTTCCGGCCCTGCCTTACGCCTATGACGCCTTGGAGCCTTATATTGATACGGAAACGATGCATTATCATCATGATAAGCATTTTCAAACTTACATCAATAACCTCAATGACGCATTAAAGATGTACCCGCGGCTGCAAAATATGACCTTGCGGCAGCTCCTGTGCAGCAGGCTCAAGCTTCCGGCGGACGTGCGGGATAAGATCATGAACAACGGAGGCGGCGTTTTCAACCACAACTTATTCTTTCAGGGGCTTGCCCCGGCGTCTGAGCCGGTACACACGCCGCAAGGTGCCTTTGCAAGGGAGGTCGACAGGACCTTCGGTTCCTTCGCGGCACTGAAAGACGCGTTCAATGAACAGGCGCTTGCGGTTTTCGGCTCCGGCTGGAGCGCCCTGATTCGCGACAAATTAGGACGGCTGAGGATTGTACAGCTCAAAAATCAGGAGACAACACTGATGTATGGTACGCAGCCGCTGCTTCTCTTGGATGTCTGGGAGCACGCCTACTATTTAAAGTATAAGAATGACCGCAAAGATTACGTGGAAAACGCGTGGAATCTGCTGGTGATGCCCCAGGCATAAGAACAAACAGGCGCGCTGCATTGCTCTTTTGCAGCGCGTCTTGCCGTTTAAGGCAGGATATGGTACAATAATACAACTGTTTTAAGGCGGGAGGTGCGGGTATGGTCTGGACACTGGACACTGCAATTGCGGAGATTTCCGGCATTGGGGAACAGAAAGCCAAGGCGCTTTCCCGGCTGGGCCTTCACACGGTGGGCGACCTCCTGCGCCATTTCCCGCGTGGGTATGAAGACCGCACCCGCTGGTACGGAATTCCTGACGCGCCGTCCGGGGAGGCGGTGTGCGTGACGGCAATGGTCGCTGGGCCCGTCCGCGTCTCCCATATCCGGAAAGGGCTGAAGCTCTCCAAGGTGCTTGTGGTGGACAGTCGGGGCAGCATGGACGTAACCTTCTTCAACCGGCCCTATATTGGGCAGTCCTTAAACGTTGGAGAGGAATACGTCTTTTTCGGAGTCGCCGAAGGGACAGGCTTGCGGCGGAGCATGACAAACCCGGTGGTAGAGCCTGCGGGAAAAGCGCGATTTACGGGGTGTATTATGCCCGTATACCATCTGACGGCGGGCATATCAAACAATCTGCTGGCGGGCCTTGCCCGCAACGCGGCGCAGTGGTGCGCGCAGGAGGTGGAGGAGTGCCTTCCCGCCGCACTGCGGGAGGAATACGGTCTGGCCGACGTGGCATTTTCCATGCGCAATCTCCATTTTCCAGAGAACTGGGAGGCGCTGGAGCTGGCGCGGCGGCGGGTACTATTTGAGGAGCTGCTGTGCTTCTCCTGTGGGCTGGCGCTTTTGCGGGAGCGGCGCCGTGATGCGAACGGGCCCGTCCTTGCGGCGGTGCAGGAGGAGGCGTTTTTTGCCGGACTCCCGTTTGCGCTCACCGATACACAGCGCCGGGCGGTAGTGGAGCTGGGGCGCGACCTGGAGGACGAGCACCCGATGAACCGCTTGCTACAGGGGGACGTCGGTTCCGGAAAGACGGTGGTCGCAGCCTATGGGCTGTACCGCGCGGCAAAAAACGGCTTTCAGAGTGCCCTCATGGCCCCGACCGAGATACTGGCAGCGCAGCATTTCCGCACCATCTCCGCACTGCTCTCCCCCATGGGTATCCGTGTCGGGCTGCTGACCGCCTCCATGAAGGCGGCGGATAAGCGCGCCGTACGCGCCGCACTTGCCGAGGGGGCGCTTGACGTGATTGTGGGTACCCATGCCATCCTTTCGGCGCAAGTGGCCTTCTCCCGCCTTGGGCTGGTGGTCGCAGATGAACAGCACCGCTTCGGCGTGGAACAGCGCGCCGCGCTGGTCGGCAAGGGGGAGGAAAAGCGCCGTCCTCACGTGCTGGTCATGTCGGCCACCCCCATTCCACGCACCCTGTCGCTGATCCTGTACCGCGATCTGGATGTGACTGTACTCGACGGGATGCCGCCGGGGCGCAAGCCGGTCAAGACCTATCTGGTGGGCGAGGAGATGCGCGCGCGCATCTACCGCTTTATCCACCGTCTGACAGGGGAGGGGCGGCAGGTCTATATCGTCTGCCCGATGATCGAGGAGGGCGAGGAGGCGACCGCCTCGCTCAAGTCTGTCACGGCCTATGAACGGGAGCTGCGTACCCGCCTGTTTCCCGACCGCAGTGTGGCGCTGCTGCACGGCAGGATGAAGCCGCAGGCGCGGCAGGCGGTGATGGAGGCGTTCGCGGCGGGGGAGACGCAGATTCTGGTCTCCACCACGGTGATTGAGGTGGGGGTGGACGTGCCGAATGCCGTTTTGATGGGGCGGAAAACGCCGAGCGGTTTGGCCTCTCCCAGCT
>JAJBUC010000122.1:0-5679 GCA_020860545.1 Oscillospiraceae bacterium
ACCTATTGATTCCACTAATAGGATCATCAATTAACTTAATGTCAAATGAATTTTGCAAATAGTGAACAGCCGATTCTACTTTATTCCTATTTAATCCACCTAAATATATTATATCTTTATTTGTCATGCTATCTAAGTTATAGTAGATGCAATTATTGATCGGGGTATCAATCGATGTTCCCACAATCCCGATCACGCGATAAGCAGTATGATTAATCTGAATGGATGGATAGCCTAAACTTGTATCAATACTGCTTTTTAAATTCTGCCCAATCACTGCTAAGAATTGGCTCTTGAAAAAATCTCCTTCTTGAAAAAATCTCCCCTCAATAATAGGTGGATGCAATTGCTCTCCATAGAAGGCAATTGCTGTCGTATCTTCTCCTGAAGCAGCATAGAAGGATATCTCATTATCATATAAGACTTTTAATGCCTCGTCTACAGGATGATCACTTATCAAGAGTTTTTGGGCATTCTCAGGAACAAATTTGGTGCTGCAATGTTCTAAAAAAGTTAAGCTCGATATGTAGTAAATCAAAAAAACAGCGGTAAAAGAGACCAGTACCCGCAAAAACAAGTGGACTAAAATTGCTGTTTTATTAATTAGAAAGACCTCCGTTCTGGTCATGTCTAAAACTCTAAAAAGATTGTTGCACAGTATGCAAGGAGGTCTTCTGGCGCGTATTCTCTCTAGTGAGCGCATCCTCCATCATGGGAAACAGCATTTTTCACCTCTCCTGCATAAAATGCATACTGCTGGTCTGCTATCTCTAAATGAGACTGGGAGCAATGGGCCATTTGGCATCCTACATCCTAACATTTTAGAAAAGAACAAAGAAAAACTTTGGCATATGATTTTAAGCAGTTACTATGAGTAGGGATTAATACCCGTAGTATACACGCGCCAGCAGGTTGTCTGCAATATCACCATCTAATACATATGGGCTATATGCATAAACCGTTCCGGTACCCCAAACTCTACCAGAGGTTCGGTCGCTGTTGGTGACTCCGAGAATATTTTCATATTGAGCAACTGTGTAGTGATACACATTCTGACCGATGCCATCTTTGCAGGTAGACCACCCCCACACACGCTGTTTAACAACGCCATCAACACGCGCTGTTTCGCGCCCGCCAGCAGTTCCCCAGACGATTGAGCTCGCGACTGCTTTGATGAGCGAAGAAGTGCTCTCCTCATTCTCACAAATAAACTCCACATCGTCAGATGTAGAAATAGAGTCAGCTTCGGTAGCAAAAGCAGTAGTCCCCATCATACTCAGACAAAGTATTGCAGCCAGAGCGGGGCAAAGCATTCTTTTTTTTATTATAATTTTTAACCTCCACTATAACAAATTATTTTATATACCAAAGCTTTCTTTGTTCTTACAAAAAATATGTCAGCAGAGAAAGCATGTAACGCACTTGTCTTATACCCATAGTATTGATTGATGTCTCTGTATATTATGATGCACAAAGCTACTACTTAGCTCTAGTCCTATATAGGCTAGGCTTTGATCGGAATATAATGTTTTACTTGGTTTGGTCTGCTTCCAATGCGCGTTTTCTCTCCTGCTTATAATTCACGCTCTGACCAGTATTACCGTAATAAAAAAAATATCACATCGATCGTCATTATAGAACAATATTCTCCCAATGTCAACAAAATAATGATATATTTTTTATCACCGCAATCTCTTGACAAATGCAGTGATATATTTTATAATCAATCATTATATGGAGGTACCTCATGAAATTGACTGATAAAGAGTTTGAGGTAATGAATCTCTTTTGGCTGGAAAACAAGCCACTCTCGGCAAAAGAGATTATGGACATATTACCGCCGGATTACAAATACAATACAGTCCGTGCCGTCCTGAAATCTTTATTGGACGCGGGCTTTATCAGTGTTGACAGTTATTTTAAATCTGGCAATACTTATGGCAGACGCTATAAATCCGCGATATCGATGGAGCGATATCTGGCGGATGAAATTGCACAATCTACCCAGACACATCAAAATAAAAGCCAAAAAATGATGGGGATTTTTGCAGCGCTTGTTGGCGATGGAAAAATGAACAAACAGGCATTGATTGAAATGCAAAAGCTGATTGAGGACAACATTGGATCGGAGCAGGAATGATATCTGTCTTTACACAATCCACCACCATTCTATGGTGTAGTGCTTGCGTACTCATCGGGGCTATTATGATACGCAATCCACGCTTTTTGTCCCGATTTGGCGTAAATCCTATTGTGTTTATATTGGCAGTAAGTATATTCAGGCTTTTTGTCCCTATTGAGCTTCCTTTTACGTTGATACTATCGTCTGACACCGTATTGCCGACTTTACAGCACTTTATGCGTACGGAGTTATTGACCATCGGGCGCACACAATTAACCATAGGCGGTATACTAATAGCGATTTGGCTGGTTGTTGGGGCAGGCTTGCTTGTACGTCTCGTTCAGGCAATATGCCTGCAAAGAACGCATATATATCAAATCAAAACGGTGTATGATGCAAAGGCTGATAAAATACTACAAAAAATAACAAGAGAGGAGGGAAAAATACCGAAAAAATATAAGCTCATTGTCTCAGATGAGGTGCAATATCCAATGATAACCGGTTTTTTCACTCCGACGATATTACTGCCCATTCTCTTAGTGGACGAGAAGGAGATGGAATTTATCCTGCGCCATGAGTGGAAGCACTACCGCCACAAAGATATTTGGATGAAGCTGCTGGTCAACCTCGTCTGCGCGATCTTCTGGTGGAACCCATTTGTATATATACTGAAGCGCGATTTAGACCATGCGATGGAGATAAAAGCCGACGTGTGCGTCATGCACGGACTTTCTAGGCATGATAAAATGATTTACATGGGTGCCTTATTGAAAGTGATGGAACGGATGGACTCTTCAATCATTCAGGTTCCCGCTAACACACTCGGATTTGCATCAACAAACGGCACCCGTCAATTGAGGCAACGGTTTGCTATGATTATCAGCGAACCGAAATCCAGCAACAAAAAACCAGTGATTGCTTATAGTGCGTTTGTTTTGCTTCTTATATTTCTGTCATATAGTATCTTATTCCAGCCAGCATCATACCCGGATACCAGCGAGCTGGGGCCCTCACTCATTGAAATATCACAGGAAAATGCCTATATTCAAGTTGTCGAGGACAATACATACTATTTGGTTGTGGAAGACCTGTTTATCAGAGAGCTAACGGAAAAAGAGTTGCAAATCCCACCCCACAACAAACTTGAGATTAGAAAGTGAGAACTAATATGTTACATAAACGCTATAAAAAAATGCTTTCCCTATCCTTAACTTTTACAATCGCTATCACCATGTTGTCTATGACCTGCTCTGCCGTTACCATTGACAGCAACGCTTCGAATGCAATATATCAAACGACACAATCCATTACACCATACGCTGAAGTAACTCAATATTATTATCGCACCTATCTTGGCAGGCAACAGTATCGCATCTGGTCCGTCACATATGCCAAATGGCTGACTGACTGGATCTATATTTGATTTGTGACCTACAGAATAGAATCGAGCCGGGGTGCCGCATAATGCGGCACCCCGGCGTTTTTCACTCTAAAAAAAGGCTTGTCCACCGCGTTCGGGCGGACTGTATTGCGTGATCGCGGCGTGCACCCCCCGTACCTGCAGCGCCTCTGCAATCTCCTGCGCGGCTGTTCTGCGCGCCGGTGTATCCGCTTTATTCAGCACACAGCGGTAGGCCATCGCCTCAGTGACTCCTTTCTTCGTGCCCCATTCGCTGCACAAAATTTTCACCACATCCTGCGTGGTGATGAGGTCCCATGGCTCTTTTTCCAGCATCTCGCACACCAGCTCCAGCCGGTGGCAGCCATCTCTGAGTGTCATGCCAACGCAGTCCATCCCCGCAACGCCTATCACGGCGTCCACGCCCGGCGGCAGGACGGGTTCTCCTTCTCGCGGCACCTTTAGCGGCCGCTGCCGTGCGCCGTCGGCCTCCATCAGCACAACGGCGGCGCATGTCTTGATCTCCTCCAAAACACCGACGCCGGAGAGCTTGTCCGGCCGCTCAAACCGCCCGACCGTCACAATGCGCTCCCGTTCCACCAGTGCACGCAGGCTCTGCTGCGTCACGTCCCCGGTCAGACAAATCCGAGGATGGGGCATAATGTGTGTGGACGTCGTAATCACAACGGTCTGCCCTGCCGCCCACGCCTCATGCGCCAGCGCGTACATCGTCGATGTCTTTCCTCCTCCGCCGACCAGCGCCACCGCGCGGCAGCACCGCCAATCCAGCGCCAGCGCCTGCCACATAGCAACCACTTCCTATCCCGCCAAATGCTCCACAAGTATGTTTACGCCGATCAAAACCAGTACGATCCCGCCGATGAGTTCCGCACGCCGCTGAAACAGCGTCCCCAGCCGCCTGCCCATCAATCCGCCTACAACAGACAGGCAAAACGCAACGATGCCGATGATCCCGGCGGACAGCCAGATATTGATATCCATAAATGCCATGGAGACCCCAACAGCAAGCGCGTCAATAGACGTGGCGAGCGCCAGAACTGTCAGTCGTCCCACACGCAGGCTGACCGTCCGCTGCCCTTCCGCCGTCTCTTTCCCCTGACGGAGCGCGCCATAGATCATCCGTCCGCCGATCACCGCCAGCAATGCAAATGCAACCCAGTGATCCACCGCTTCAATATACGTGCTCACACTCGTACCAGCAACCCAGCCGATTACCGGCATCATAAACTGAAACCCGCCAAAAAACAGCCCCATTTTTACCGCCTGCCGCAGGCCAAATCCCGGTACGGAAATTCCGGTGGAAATCGATACCGCAAAGGCGTCCAGCGCCAAGCTGACGGCAATAAGTAAAATTGTTACCAAACCCATTCACCTGCTCTATATGATAATAAAGTATAGCATATCTACCTCGTTTATGCTATCGTATTTATATCGGAAGGAGGGCATTTTATGCACCACGAAGATTATATGCGCGAGGCGCTCGCCCTTGCTCAGCTGTCCTTTGAAGAGGGTGAGATTCCGGTCGGTTGCGTCATTGTGCACCATGATACCATCATCGGTCGGGGCCGCAATCGACGTGAAGGGAAACAAAATGCGCTGGCACATGCTGAGATCGAGGCCATCGCCGAGGCCTGCGGCACACTGGGCGGCTGGCGGCTGCCGGACACGACCCTCTATGTGACATTAGAGCCCTGCCCGATGTGCGCAGGTGCAATCATAAACGCGCGCATCCCAACGCTATGCTATGGCGCGCGCGAGAAAAAGACGGGCTGCTGTGGGTCGGTGCTGAACTTGTTTTCCGAGGAATTTCCGCATCACCCCAAAATCTACGGTCACATTTTAGAGACGGAATGTCTTGCATTGTTACAAAAGTTATTTTTCGATATCAGAAAATAAATCCTATTTTTCGATTTAACATTTGCTTAACAATTTATGTATTCATTTTTAACACTTGGACTCTATACTTTCAATTGTAAGTACTCCTTTTCATTTATCCCTCCAATTCTTAAGAACAAAGCGTCGGGTTCCCCGCCCGGCGCTTTGTTCGCGCTTTTACATATAATCCAACGACAATCATTAATTAATCCTTTTGTAATAGATTGCGATTTGTTTATTAACAAATCCTGCGTATGATAGA
>JAJBUC010000122.1:5689-22241 GCA_020860545.1 Oscillospiraceae bacterium
GTATTTCTCTCTCCTCAACAGGAGCCGAATGTCAGGAGCAGGCATTCGGCTCTCTTTCTTTTTGAAAAAATTGCCTGCAAAGATTCCATTCGACGTATTTCTCTTGCGTTTTTGGGAAAATATGGTAATCTAATGGTAGGCACGACTTTCCCGGGGTAATCCGCCTGAGAAATTTGGTATGTAACATAAAACTGCCGTACATGGAAAGGAATGGTCTGTTATGCCGCTGCAGCGCAAGCGAGGTCTATATGAAAACAATCGGGTTCTTTTTCTCCCCATAGCAGCGATCGTCCCCAACCCAAACCAGCCACGCGTCCATTTCGATACAGCCGGTCTGGAGGAGCTTTCTGCGAGCATTCAGGAATACGGCATTCTCCAACCGCTCTCAGTCAGAAAAGTTGCAGGCGGGTACGAGCTTGTCTCTGGCGAGCGCCGTCTGCGCGCCGCCCAGATGGCAAACCTCACAGAGGTTCCGTGCATTTTGGTCAATGTGTCGGCGGAAAGCTCCTCCGTCCTTGCTTTGGTAGAAAACCTCCAGCGAATGGATTTGGATTTTGTTGAGGAAGCCAGCGCACTCGCACAGCTCATCCGCACCTATGGTCTGTCGCAGGAGGAGGCGGCGCGGCGGCTCGGCAAGTCGCAATCCGCCATTGCAAATAAGCTGCGGCTGCTCCGACTTCCCAGAGAGGTATTGACGCTGCTGCGTGACAACAACTGCACCGAGCGCCATGCCCGCGCACTGCTGCGCCTCGGCACCCCGGCGCTTCAACATGCGGTTGCAAGGCACATTATATCTGAACACCTCACCGTATCCAAAACGGAAGATTATGTGGATTCCCTCCTGCTTGTGGACCTTCCCCAGGACTTGCAGCCTAAGGCAGCCAGCCCGGAGCTCATCCGCGCGCAAAAGCGGACAAGCAATGCGCCCCGCCGCCCACGGTATCTCATCCGTGATGTCCGTTTTTTCCTCAATACAATTTCACGGGGCCTCACACTGATGAAAGACGCCGGGGTCGCCGCCGACTGCAACCAGGAGGAGACGTCGGATTCCATTTTACTTACCATCCGCATTCCGAAGTAGCTCGGATCATGTTTCACGTGAAACACAATTTATGTTCGTATGTATCCTCAGCTTGCCGAAAACGGTGTTTCCGGCAAGCTGATCGTGTTTCACGTGAAACATTTTGTATATACCATAGAAAACAGCCTCCATGGCTTGCATTGTCATCTTGTGCGGATTATAATAAAAGGACGTAACGAGAAAGGCAGGCGTGCCATGGCAAAAATAATTGCAGTTGTAAACCAAAAAGGTGGTGTGGGCAAGACAACCACCTGCGTAAATCTGGCTGCTGCGGTTCACAGCCTTGGGCGGAGCGTGCTCGTCTGTGACTTTGATTCGCAGGCAAACGCGACCTCCGGGTTAGGCGTAGACAAAGCCACAGCTTCTCCAAGCATCTATGATGTCCTGATCGGCGGCGTAGATCCATCACAAGCCATTGTCAGCACCCCCTATGCAGATCTGCTCCCCGCAAACAAATCCCTCGCAGGCGCTACTGTAGAGATGATCGCGATGGAACAGCGGGAGTACCTGCTGAAAAATGCGCTGACGCAAGTTTCCGCCCGGTACGACTACATACTTATCGATTGTCCGCCCTCCTTGGAGCTGCTCACGCTCAATGCACTGTGTGCAGTGGATACCGTGCTGGTTCCGGTGCAATGTGAATATTTTGCGCTTGAGGGGCTGTCCGATCTCCTTTCCACCATTCGGATTGTCAAGCAGTCACTGAATACCGTCATCGCACTGGAGGGGGTGGTGCTCACCATGTATGACGGGCGGACAAATCTGTCCTTACAGGTTGCGGAGGAGGTCAAACGGCACTTTCCAGGTCAGGTATACGCTACCGTCATCCCGCGCAACGTGCGACTATCTGAGGCGCCCAGCCACGGGAAGCCCATCCTTGCCTACGACCGCCTGTCCCGCGGTGCTGACGCCTATCTGGCGCTGGCAGAGGAGTTTCTAGAACACAATCCCCCGAAAGAACAGGAGGCTTGATCAATGGCATCAGCAAAAGAACGCGGACTGGGCCGTGGACTAGGCGCGCTACTCGGAGATGCGGCGCTGCAGACTCAAACAGCCGGCTCCGTTGTCCTTCCCATCTCGAAGGTTGAACCGGGACTCAAGCAACCGCGTAAACGGTTTGACGATAGCGCACTTGAAGAGCTCACAGAGTCCATTCGCCAGCATGGGATTATACAGCCGCTCACCGTGCGGCTGCTCGCGTCCGGGTACTATCAAATCATCGCCGGAGAGCGCCGCTGGCGCGCGGCGAAGCGTGCGGGTCTCACCGATGTCCCGGCAATTATTATTGAAGCGGACGACCGGAAAGCGATGGAGCTGGGGCTGATTGAGAATCTCCAGCGAGAAGACCTGAACCCAATTGAAGAAGCTGCAGGATATCGCGTACTGCTTGAGGAATACGGCATGACACAGGAGGCGGTCGCGCAACAGGTCGGCAAATCCCGCCCGGCAATTGCAAACGCATTACGCCTTCTGACGCTGCCGGACGCGGTACAGGCACTGCTGGAGGAGGGCTCCCTCTCTGCAGGACATGCCCGCGCGATCCTCAGCCTGCCAAAAGGCGACTTGCAGAAAAAGCTCGCGCAGAAGGTTATTGCAGAGGGCCTATCCGTCCGGCAGACAGAGGCCCTTGCAAAACGCCTCGGCGCTGCGCCCAAGGCAGAGGAAACTCCAACAGCCTCTGCAGACAGCCAGCTCTATATTCAGGATGCGGAAAAACACCTTTCCTCTCATTTGGGGCGCAGGGTACATATTGTCTCCGGCAACAAGACGGGCAAGTTGGAGCTGGAGTATTACGATATGGAGGATCTGACCACGCTGCTTGAGCAGCTCGCGCACACGCCGAAGCATGGAAAGGGGGCCTCCTCCCTGTGAACGACGAAGAAGACCGTCAGACAAGCGGCCACACAGGCAGAAAACCGAAGAAAAGAAGGCCCGCCGACAACCGCACCCCTGTGCTGTTTTATTTAGTCATTCTCTTTGCGGCGGCATTCTTGCTGCTTCTCCTATCCTACTTCATGCAGCAGCGCAATAACGCCGAGACAATCAGCGGCCTGACGGACACTTCTATCTCTGCAGTGCAGTCGCTCGACAACCTGATCTCCAGCCGAGACGCACTCATTGAGCAGGTGGACGAACTGGAGGATCAGCTACAAGTGCTGGAGCAAGAAGTCCTATCACTGAAGGATAGTCTCGACACAGCACAGGCCGATGCGGTGACGCTGGAAAAGCAGGTTTCGGCAATGGACTATCTGCGGCGCATCCAAAGCTTTTATAACGCAGGCACCTACAAATCCGCGCGTATCGTCATAGAGGCGTTTCAAGCCTCCGGACTTGAGGAGTTCCTGCCGACCACAGCCATATATCAGACCGAGGCAAACACGGTCCGCTCCCCTGCCGAGGAGTACCAGAAAATACTGGAGGCACTCTACTAAACGACATATGAGGTGAAACCATGCTGGATATTCGATTTGTACGGGAAAACCCCGATCTCGTACGTGAAAATATAAGGAAAAAGTTTCAAGATGACAAGCTCCCCCTGGTGGATGAGGTGCTTGTGCTTGACGCAGAAAGCCGTGCAACCATCGGTGAGGCGCAGGGACTGCGCACCGAGCGAAATACGCTTTCCAAACAAGTCGGTGTGCTCATGGGACAAGCGAAATCCGATCCCACAAAGCAGGACGAGGCTAATGCACTCAAGGCGAAAGTCTCCGCACAGGCAGACCGGCTGTCCGCCTTGGAAGCGCGAGAAACTGAGCTGGGTGAGTCCATCCGCAGGATTATGCTGGTGCTTCCACAGATGATCGACCCCAGCGTCCCCATCGGCCCTGACGATACGCATAACGTGGAGGTGCAGCGCTTTGGCGTGCCTTCCGTTCCGGACTTTCCCATTCCCTATCACACGGAGATCATGGAGTCCTTCGGCGGCATTGACATGGACGCGGCGGGACGGGTTGCCGGCAACGGCTTTTACTACCTGCTCGGCGACATCGCGCGCCTGCACGAAGGGGTGCTGGCGTACGGCCGTGATTTCATGATCGACAAGGGCTTCACCTACTGCATCCCCCCCTTTATGATCCATAGCAATGTTGTGGAGGGGGTCATGTCGTTTGCGGATATGGAAGCGATGATGTACAAAATCGAGGGGGAAGACCTCTACCTCATCGGCACCTCCGAGCACTCCATGATCGGCCGCTACATCGACCAGCTTATCCCCGAGGAAAACCTCCCCCAAACCCTGACGTCTTACTCTCCGTGCTTTCGCAAGGAAAAGGGGGCACATGGAATTGAGGAGCGCGGCATCTACCGGATTCACCAATTTGAAAAGCAGGAGATGATTGTCCTCTGCAAGCCGGAGGAGAGCGCCCTGTGGTATGAGAAAATGTGGCAATACTCCGTAGAGCTGTTCCGCAGTTTGGACATCCCCGTACGTCAGCTGGAATGCTGCTCCGGCGATCTGGCGGATTTAAAGGTGAAATCCTGCGATATTGAAGCTTGGAGCCCGCGGCAGCAGAAGTACTTTGAAGTCTGCTCCTGCTCCAATCTCGGCGACGCGCAGGCCCGCCGCCTGAAAATCCGCGTGCGCAGCAAAGAGGGAAATTACCTCCCACACACACTCAACAACACCTGCGTCGCCCCGCCCCGCATGCTCATCGCGCTGCTTGAAAACAACCTGCAGGCGGACGGCACCGTAACGATCCCAAAGGCGCTGCAGCCCTATGTAGGCGGCAAGACCCGCCTCACCCCTAACCCATAAAGGAGATCGTCATGGAACAAAACGACCAGCGACCACAGGGAACAGAGCAAGAGGAGGAAACGCTCCCCTATACCCCTGCCAGCCCGGCCAAACGGGTGCTGGCCTGGATGGGCGTTGTGTATATGGTCATCATTGTCCTGCTCACCACATATAATCTGGCCACCGGCGAGCCGCTTCACGGGATTCCCGCCGTCTTTCTCTTCCCTGCCTGCGGCGCTTTCGCCGTCATTTCCTTCTTGCGCTATCGGGATGACAAGCGCAAGCCCTTCTTCCTTTTGTTAGCCATTGCCGCGGGTGCTCTCTGCGTCCTCACGGTGGTCGTTGCCATTGGCTCTCTGATCGTCGCGCTGGGGGCATAGTTATGAAAGACAGATTGCGCGCCGGTCTTTCGGCGCTCGGCATACCCCCGCCGGAGGGCGCAATTGAGGCGCTTATGTGCTATGCGGAGCTCCTTCTGACACAAAACAAGGTGATGAACCTGACTGCGATTACAGACCCGCTCGACGTCGCCTCCCTGCATTTTCTGGATTCCGCCGCCCTGCTGTGTGCGGCGGACTTCAAAAAAGCGTCCGTCATTGACGTCGGCACGGGCGCAGGCTTTCCCGGGCTGCCCCTGCGCATTCTGGAGCCGTCCGTCTCCCTCACCCTGCTCGATAGTCTGGGGAAGCGGGTATACTGGCTCGAAAGCGTATACACAGCGCTCTCCCTTACCGGGGTACGCTGTCTGCACGCAAGGGCAGAGGAGGCCGGTGTACTGCCGCGCTACCGTGCACAGTTTGATATCGCCACCTCCCGCGCTGTCGCCCCCCTCCCACTACTGTGTGAGCTTTGCCTTCCATTTGTCAAGATAGGAGGCCAGTTTCTCGCGATGAAATCGACCGACTGCGCGGAAGAGGTCGCGCAGGCGGAGCATGCCGTTACCCTGCTTGGCGGGCGAATATCGCCTTATTTCGACTATCCCGTCTACGGCACCGATATTGTGCATCGCGTCGTAATCATCGATAAAATTGCCGCAACGCCCGACGCCTACCCGAGAAAATGGAACAAAATTCAAAAAATCCCTATATAATTCTAGCACATTTTGAAAAAAATGTTGCGTCACAAAGCGATCTGTGATATTTTAATGTATATGAACTGGAGGCGCTCCATGGCTACCGCAATTGTCGTTACATCCGGAAAGGGCGGAACAGGCAAAACCTCTGTCACCGGGGGCGTCGCCGCCTGTCTTGCCATGCTGGGCAGCCGTGTGCTCTGCATCGACATGGACATCAGCCTGCGCAATCTTGATCTGTCCCTCGGGCTTGCCGACCGCGCGCTGATGGATTTCACCGATGTGCTGTCCGGGCGGTGTACGCTTGCGCGCGGAGCCGTGTCACATCCGGAGCTCCCGAAGCTGTCGCTGCTCACCGCGCCGCTTTCCCCCCTGTCGGCACCGCTGCCGGAGAAGCAGATGCGTGCGATGATACTGGAGGCAAAGGCGCAGTTTGACTATATTCTGATGGACTCCCCCGCCGGGCTTGGTGACGGGTTCCAGTTGGCCCTGTCGGCGGCGGACCGCGCAATTGTGGTCAGCACAACGGACGTCTCCTCCCTGCGGGACGCACAGCGCACCGTGGCGGAGCTCTCCCACAGTCTGGGCCCGCGCATCCATCTCGTGATGAACCGTGTGCAGCCAAAGCTGATGCAGCGCCTGCACACGACGATTGACGATGCCATGAATACCACCGGGCTCCCGCTTTTGGGAATCATCCCGGAGGATCAAGCGGTTATGCTTGCCGCAAACGCGGGCAAAGCGCTGATTCAGATATCGCAGAAAGGCGCTGCCACCGCATACCGCAACATTGCAAGGCGGCTTATGGGGCAATCTGTCCCACTTATGAAAATACGTTAATTTACAAGGGGAGGTCATCAAAATGAATATCGCGCTGATGAGCCACGACCGAAAAAAAGAACTTATGGTGCAGTTCTGCATCGCTTACTATGGTGTCCTGTCCAAGCACACGCTGTGCGCCACCAACACGACGGGGCGCTTGGTAAGTGAGGCCACCGGCCTGTCCGTAAATCTGTTCCTCTCTCATGCGCATGGCGGCAGTCAGCAAATTGGCGCGCGCATTGCATATAATGAGATTGACCTTGTGCTCTTCTTCTGCGAGCCGCAGTCGACCGATCTGGATGACGACCTCTACTATATCACCCGCCTGTGCGACCAGTACAATATCCCCTTTGCCACCAATGTGGCGACGGCGGAAATTCTCATCCACGGTTTGGAACGCGGTGATCTCGACTGGCGCGATATTGTCAATCCCAAGACAAAGCCTTTCACCGCCTGATTTCCTCTGGACAGAGGGGAACCTTTGCTACACGATTACGCGGGGGAAAGACGCGCTCTTTCCTCCGCCCTTTTTCTGCATGCAATAACCGAAAGGAGCCTTTCTCTATGGAACAACGGAAGCCCCGCACCCTCTCCGGCTTTATGGAGCTCTCCCCCGCCCGGCAGGTACAGTTTGACCGCATGGTCACCCTCCTGCGCAGCGCCTATTCTCTCTATGGCTTTACGCCGCTTGATACGCCGCTGATCGAGTCGTCCGACGTGCTGCTCGCAAAGGGCGGCGGGGAGACGGAAAAACAGATTTACCGCTTTCAAAAAGGGGATAACGACCTCTCTCTGCGCTTTGACCTGACGGTACCACTTGCGAAATACGTTGCGCTCTACTACAGCGAGCTCACCTTCCCCTTCCGCCGCTTCCAGATCGGCAAGGTCTACCGCGGCGAGCGGGCACAGCGCGGCCGGTTTCGTGAATTTTACCAGGCGGATATTGACATCATCGGTGACGGCGCATTAGATATCATCAACGAGGCGGAAATCCCCTCCATCATCTATAAGGTCTTCACCTCTCTGGGCTTAAACCGTTTTCAGATACGTCTCAACAACCGAAAAATACTCAACGGGCTATTTGCCGTCCTGGGCCTTTCAGAACAGGCGGGCGACGTCATGCGTACCATGGATAAGCTCGATAAGATCGGCGCAGACAAGGTCGTCTCTCTCTTGCAGGAAGATTGCGGCGTGCCCTCCGAGACAGCCATGCGGCTCATCCGTACCCTCTCCACCGACAAGCCGCTCACAGCGCTGGAAGCACTGCGGGGGCAAAACACCCTCCTCGATACCGGATTGGAGGAGCTCGGCACTGTAGTCAGATACATGTCCGCCTTTGGCGTGCCGGAAAGTCATTTTAAAGTGGATCTGACCATCGCCCGCGGTCTGGACTACTACACAGGCACCGTCTACGAGACCGTTATGCTGGATCACCCCGAGGTCGGCTCCATCTGCTCGGGCGGGCGGTATGATAATCTGGCGGGCTATTACACAGACAGGGTGCTGCCCGGTGTGGGCATCTCCATCGGCCTCACGCGGCTCTTTTTTGTGCTGGAAAATCAGGGCTATCTCAACAACTCCCTCCTGACCGCGCCCGCCGATGTCCTGATTATCCCCATGACGGAAGACCTCTCCCCCTCCATCGCCCTCGCCACCCGCCTGCGGGAGCAGGGCGTGCGTACCCAACTGTATTGCGAGCAGAAAAAGTTCAAGCAAAAGCTCTCCTACGCGGATAAGCTGGGTATCCCCTTCGCGCTCTTTATGGGTGAGGATGAGCTCGCACAGAAGCTGGTAACCATCAAAAACCTGATCACCGGGGTGCAATCCTCCTGTATGGAAGCCGACGCAATGGAACAAATCCGCACGTATTGCGCCCAGTGTACGCAGGGCGCGCCCATTCAGGATAAATTATAGAATAGCGGGGTTAAAAACATGAATGACATGCAAGGATTTACGCGCACGGACTACTGCGGTGTTTGGCGCATGGCGCATGTGGGACAGACGGTCACCGTCTGCGGCTGGGTGCAGCGGCAGCGGGATTTGGGCGGCTTAATTTTTGTCGACTTGCGCGACCGGACGGGGCTGCTTCAGCTCGCCTTCGATGACGCGACTGATCCCGCTGTTTTTGCTGAGGCGTCCTCGCTCCGCGCGGAATACGTCGTGGCCGCAACTGGGGTGCTGCGGGAGCGTGAGGCAAAGACCGATAAAATCCCAACCGGCGATGTGGAGCTCTATGTCACATCCCTGCGCAGGCTTGCAAAGGCGGAGACACCGCCCTTTGAGATCGCGGAGCATTCGCAGGTCAACGACATGCTGCGCCTCAAGTACCGCTATCTGGACCTGCGCCGCCCGGATATGCAGCGCACAATCGCGCTGCGCCATAAGATCACAAAAATCGCGCGCGATTATTTTGACGAACAGGGCTTTCTTGAGATCGAAACCCCCATCCTGACCAAATCCACACCGGAGGGCGCACGGGACTACCTCGTACCGTCCCGTGTACACCCGGGGAAATTCTATGCCCTGCCACAGTCCCCCCAACAATATAAGCAAATGCTCATGCTCTCAGGGGTGGACAAGTACATGCAAATCGCCCGCTGCTTTCGGGACGAAGACCTGCGGGCCGACCGGCAGCCCGAGTTTACCCAGATCGACCTCGAAATGTCCTTTGTCACCGAGGCGGACGTTAGGACGGTACAGGAGGGCTTTTTGCAGCGCGTCTTCGGTGAGGTCTTGGGCGTAGATGTCGCCGTGCCCTTCCCGCGTATGACGTGGCGGGAGGCCATGGACCGCTTCGGCTCAGACAAGCCCGACCTGCGGTTCGGGTTTGAGCTGAGGGATATATCCGATCTTGTCGAGCATTGTGCATTTAACGTATTCTCCGCGCCAGTCGCCGATGGCGGGAGCGTGCGCCTCATAAACATTACCGGCGGCGCGGAGCAGTTCCCGCGCAAGCAGATTGACGCGCTGGTGGAGTTTGTCAAGACATACCGCGCAAAAGGGCTCGCGTGGGCAAAGCAAAACGCGGACGGCACGTCATCGTCCTCCTATCAGAAGTTTCTCACCGAGGAGGAAAATGCCGCAATCCTCGCGCGCGCGCAAGCGCAACCAGGCGACCTGCTTTTGATTGTGGGCGATGCGAAAAACGAGGTGGTCTTTGCCGCCCTCGGCGCGCTGCGGTGTGAATGTGCCAAGCGGCTGAACCTCCTGAACAAGGAGGATTACCGCTTCCTCTGGGTGACGGAGTTCCCCATGTTCGAGTTCAGTGAGGAGGAAAACCGCTTCGTCGCCATGCACCATCCCTTTACCGCCCCGATGGACGAGGATGTGGACAAGCTGGAATCCGACCGCGCCGGATGCCGCGCCAAGGCATATGACATTGTCCTCAACGGTACAGAGCTCGGCGGCGGCTCCATCCGGATTCACGACCCGGAGACCCAGCAGGCCATGTTCCGCGCCCTCGGCTTTTCGCCGGAGGAGGCGCAGACGCGTTTTGGCTACTTCATTGACGCCTTCCGCTACGGCGCGCCGCCCCACGGCGGACTCGCCTACGGTCTCGACCGGCTGGTCATGCTCATGACCGGCGCGGAATCCATCCGCGATGTCATTGCCTTCCCCAAGGTGCAAAACGCCTCCGAGCCCATGACTTCCTCCCCCGATGTGGTGGATGCGCAGCAACTCACAGAGCTTGCTATCTCCGTCTCCTCCCTACCGGAAGACGCATAAAATATGGCGTGCCACAGAATTTCCTCTGTGGCACGCCCTTTTTACTAAAATTGAATTGCGTTCAGGATGTATGCCTTGACTTCAGAAATGGGAATCCGCTTCTGCTCCATGGAATCCCGCTCCCGTACCGTGACGCAGTGGTCGGCCGGATGCTCCGCGTCTCCCACCGTCTCAAAATCCACGGTGATGCAATACGGCGTGCCGATCTCATCCTGACGGCGGTAGCGCTTTCCAATGGAACCCGCCTCATCGTAGTCCACCATAAACTCCTTGCGCAGCTCGTCATAAATCTCCTGTGCCGCATCCCCCAGCTTTTTGGACAGGGGCAACACGGCGGCCTTGATCGGCGCAAGCGCCGGGTGCAGATGCAGCACGGTGCGCACATCACCCTTTTCCGCATCCACCATCTCTTCATCATAGGCATTGAGCAGGAAAGCAAGTGTCACTCGGTCGGCACCCAGCGACGGCTCAATGACATAGGGGATGTAATGTTCATTTTTATCCTGGTCAAAATAGGTCATATCCTGACCGGACGCGGCCTGATGCGCTTTGAGGTCAAAATCCGTCCGGTCGGCGACCCCCCACAGCTCACCCCAGCCGAAGGGGAACAGAAACTCAAAATCGGTGGTCGCGGTGGAATAGTGGGAGAGCTCCTCCTGATCGTGGTCACGCAGGCGGATATTCTCCTCCAGCATCCCCAGACGCAGGAGCCACTGGTGGCAGAAATTGCGCCAGTATGCAAACCACTCCAAATCGGTACCCGGCTCGCAGAAAAACTCCAGCTCCATCTGCTCAAACTCACGGATGCGGAAGATAAAGTTACCCGGCGTAATCTCATTGCGGAATGATTTCCCGATCTGTCCGACGCCGAAGGGCATTTTTTTGCGCGTGGTACGCTGAATATTCTTAAAGTTAACGAAAATACCCTGCGCCGTCTCCGGGCGCAGGTAGAGCTCCGTCGCGGAATCCTCCGTCACACCCTGATGGGTTTTAAACATCAGGTTAAACTTGCGAATATCGGTAAAATCACTTTTGCCACAGCCCGGGCAGGTAATTTCATGCTCACGGATAAAGGCAACCAGCCGGTCGTTGTCCATAGCCTCGACGTTGATATCCGTCACCTGCTGCTCCGCGCACCAGCCCTCCACAAGCTTATCCGCCCGGTGGCGCATTTTGCAGCCCTTGCAGTCGATCAGGGGGTCGTTAAAATTCACCACATGCCCGGACGCCACCCACGTCTGCGGGTTCATCAATATGGCGGAATCCAGCCCCACATTATAGGGGGATTCCTGCACAAACTTCTTCCACCATGCCCGTTTGACGTTGTTCTTGAGTTCCACGCCCAACGGGCCGTAATCCCATGCGTTTGCCAGTCCTCCGTAAATCTCGCTGCCGGGAAAGACAAAGCCGCGCCCTTTGCACAGGGCGACTATTTTATCCATGCTCTTTTCGCTATTGCGCATGCGTATACCTCCGATTCAAAATCTGATACAGATTCAATTATATACGCAAATGCCGCAATGTCAACCTTTTGAACCTGTATCCACAGATAAGAAGTGACAATTGACGCGGGGGGTGTTTTGTGAATGCAGGCTCTTATAGAAGCATCTCAATATCCTCCACCGACAGGCCCCTTTGCAGCGCGAGGTTGATGCCAAACCCCACGACCTTGGAAATCTCCTCCACATGCGCGTCGATATCCCTGGGCGTGACGATGAGATCCTCACCCAGTCCCCCCAGCGCCTCGGGCTCCAAGTCGGATTTTTCCGCCTCGGCAAGCAGATCACACGCCAGCGTCGCTGCAGACACAACGGTCGGTACACCGATCGCGATGACCGGCACACCCATCGTCTCCCGATTCAGCGCCGCGCGGCTGTTGCCCACGCCGGAGCCGGGTACAATGCCGGTGTCCGCAAGCTGCACCGTGTGGCAGACGCGCCGCAGGCTGCGCGAGGCGAGCGCGTCCACGGCGAGAATACAGTCCGGCTTCAGCCGTTCTGCCACCGCGGAAACCAGCTCCCCGCTCTCTATCCCGGTTGTCCCCAGCACCCCCGCTGCCAGCGCGGAGACTGCGCGGAAGTGTCCGAAATGCTCCGGCACAAGCTGCACCAGATGCCGGGTCACCAGTGTAAACTCCGTTGCCCGCGGCCCAATCGCGTCCGGCGTAATCGCGCGGTTGCCAAGCCCCACCACAAGCGCGGTCGCGCCGTCTCTGAGTCCGAGCAATCCCGCAAGGTTATCCGCCACCGCCTTCGCCGCGCGGGAAAACGCCCCGTCCTCCCGCCGCTCCAGTCCACCGAGCTCCAAGGTCACGTAGGTGCCGACCGGCTTGCCGAGCGCCCGCGCGCCCGCTTCGTTCAAAATGCGCACCGTCGTAACGGAGAAGCCCTCCTGCGTCGTCTCTTTTGCCTCCACCCCGTCTAATCTGCTTGTCTCCTCCGCCGTCTCCTGCCATATCTCCCGCGCCTCTACCGCAAGGTCCGTGCGCCGCTGTAGCATCAAACCGCTCCTCTCCTGATAGCATACATATCATATTCTGCCCTATATTTTGCATTTTGTTCTATATCTATACCCAGCGCACCTGCATATGGGCTTTGCTGCTTGCCTGTACTTCACACGGAGGTGGTTCTCCCCTCCGCAAGGAGTACAATCTTAAAATCAAAAGAATATCAAAAATAATTGTTGCAATTCATATCTGTTTCTGATAAAATAATAATCTACGTAGGCATGTTTTGCCTATGCAATGGATAAAATAATGATCAATCGGAGGAGGTGTTTGGTTTGCCGAATATTAAGTCTGCCAAGAAACGTGTTTTGGTCAACGGAGCAAAGGCAACGCAGAATAAAATTGCACGGTCCACGCTCAAGACCAATCTGAAAAAGTTTGAGGCCGCCGTGGCGGAAGGCAACCGCAGTGAGGCCGATGTCGCTTATAAGGTAGCTGTCCACTCTGTGGACAAGGCCGTCGGTCACGGGTTGCTCCATAAGAACAACGCTGCGCGCAAGAAGAGCGGCATGACCTTGAAGCTGAATAAGCTGGCCTGATCGCTCAGGTTTCAAACCGCCTGCTCACGCAGGCGGTTTTTCCGTCTTATGCTCGAAAGGAGTCGCTGTATTGAAAAAAATACTACAGAAAAAAGCAGTGCGGATTGGTTTGGAGGCATTGGAAATCTACCTGAAACGCCGCGCCTCCCGCTCCGCCGCACAGCTGGCGTATTTTCTTATCCTTTCGTTATGCCCGTTTTTGATTGTCCTGTATGCCCTCATCGGTATTCTAAACCTTGATATGACAGCATTTTTGGAGGGCGCGGCGGCCATCTTCCCCGGGGAGAGCATCGTTATCCTGAATGACTATCTATCCTATATCGCAGGCAACCACTCCCATGGCCTGCTCTGGCTCGGCATCGTAATGATGCTGTTTTCCGGGGCAAGCGCGTTTCAGGCGCTGGTGCATATTATGGAGGAAATTTATGAGTGTAAGGAAAACGGCGGCATCCGCCAGATGATTACACAGCTGATCTATTCCGTCCTGTTTCTTGTTGCAATTTACCTGTCTCTCGCCGTCCTGCTGACCGGAAACTGGCTTTTTCAGCGGCTGGAAAGCGCGATTGACATATCATCCGCCAATCTTCCGTGGTCATGGCAGTGGCTGCGCTTTGTCATTCTCTTCTTCCTGATGCTTCTCTTTGTCCTCCTCGCCTACCGCCTTGCCGCGCCAAAGGTCAAGGCGCAGCGGCCCCCCATTCTGCTCGGCGGGTTCGTCTCTTCCCTTTCGCTCGTCATTTTTTCCGGCCTGTTCTCCTGGTTTATCGGTCTCTCCTCCCGCTATTCGCTGGTTTACGGGTCACTGGCGTCGGTAATTATCCTTCTGATCTGGCTTTATCTGTGTGGCAATATTCTCATTTTTGGCTGCATCGTCAACTATATTCTCTACCGGCATAAAAAATTGCCGCCTGAGGAGGCGTAATTGCACGCGAAAGACACCCCTGATGCATTTCCGTTCCTCTGCGGTCAAAAATTGTCCGGCGCTGCATAGCGCCGGACAATTTAATATTTATTCCTGCTGTAGATATTCCGCCGGGTCCACCGCCGCACCGTCAATCCGCAATTCGAAGTGGCAGTGCGCGCCGGTCGTGCGGCCGGTCGTGCCGACCGTTGCAATCTGCTGGCCCTGGAATACATGGTCGCCCACCTGCACGAGCATGGTATCACAGTGCGCGTAGCAGGTCTGCTCTCCGTTGTCATGATCGACAATGACGATGTTCCCATAGGTTCCGTCGAAATCGGCAAAGCTGACCGTGCCGCCGTCAGCGGCATAAATGGGGGAACCGGCCGAGGTTGCAATGTCCATTCCACTATGGAAACCGGACTCGCCGAAAATTGCACGGGATCCAAAGGGAGAGGTTACCTTTCCAATCACCGGCCATATGTACATCCCGGTGGGATACCACGCGGGCCGCTCTTTGGTGCCGACCTTGATCACCTGCTCGGTTTGTTCGGTGAGCCACTGCTCCTCCAGAATGGTTCTGGACTGTTCCTCACCGTTGAGGTAGGCGACGTCTGCGTTCATGCGCCGCGCGCCGTCCACACCTTCAATCAGGATTTCCACATCGCCCTCATACATATCGCTGTCCTCTATGACCTTGGTCGTAAAAGGAATTATCTCCGTATAGGTGACATTGTCAACCGTTTTGACTGAAAGCACGGGGGTTTTCGTCTCAATTTGCAGCAACTGCCCCGCTTGCAGCGCCTCTGCACGCAGATCCGCATCCGGATTGAGCGCCTGCAACGCCTCCTCCGTCATACCGAATTCCTGCGCAATGGCGCTTGCCGTGTCGCCCGTCCGCACCACATAGGTGCCCTGCTTCACCGTCTGCCTGGTTAACATACCGATCAGCGTGCTGCAGTCCTTCACGCCATCCACACTGACATATCCATCCGAGAGACTCACGCTACCGAATAATGTCACCGAAACCGTGTCGGCAGTGATGTACTGCGATTGGATCAGCGCGAGCGCCTGGTCAATCGTCGCCTGGTCCGCAGCCTCTGCAAATTTCTGCCCATTTACCGTGAGCACGGCCCCCTCTGTGATCTCATTGACCTGGCCGAGCAGATATTCCTGAAAGCTCTGCGCGGACGGCATCACATCCTGCTCCGCGAGCGTCCAGTCGTATGTAATATCGCCTGCAATGGTATAGTCATACCCCAAAACATCGGAGGCTGCCGTCTCCACCTGAGCCACGATCGTCTCAAAGGCTGCTTTTTCCTTCACGGGGCCAAGAGGCACGCCATCCATTGAGACAGTATATGCAGAGGTATAGACGGTACAGAATACGGCGACAATGCCAATGGCCGCCGCCGCCGCAAAGAAGCGTGCGGGCTGCATTGCACTGCGTACAGCCTGCTCCACATCGGCGTACATCCAGGCATATCGCATTCGTGTCCTATAATTTTTTACGGCATCAAAAAAAGAAATAAAACCATTGCCCGCCCGTTCTTCCGCATTGGCAGGCATCTGCCCTATCTCTTGCATGAAAAGGCCCCCATCCATTATGAAAAACAATATGATTCATAAAATAATTACAAAATAGTTAAATCCTAATATAAAGAACTATAACGCCTTTTCCCTCTCCCGTCAAGAGGAAATTTGTTAATATTGTGTAACCGACAAAAAAAGAGTGGCTTCACGGTGCCCCGTGAAACCACGTGCTTTTTCATGTTTTAGATATTCAGTCCTTTAGTGCCGCCGTAATAATGGCCATGGTATAGACCTCTTCTGCATTGCAGCCGCGTGACAGGTCGTTGATTGGTGCGTTCAGTCCCTGCAGGATGGGACCGTAGGCGTCAAACCCGCCCAGACGCTGCCCGATCTTATAGCCGATGTTCCCGGCGTTGATGTCGGGGAAAACAAAGGTGTTCGCCTGACCGGCGACGGGGGAACCCTTGCACTTCGTCTGTGCCACAACGGGGGATACCGCCGCATCGAACTGGAGCTCACCGTCCACCGCGAGCGACGGGGCGAGCGCCTTCACCTTCTCGGTTGCATTCTTCATTTTGTCCACACTGTCACCCTTGCCGGAGCCTTTGGTGGAGTAAGACAGCATCGCCACCTTGGGGT
>JAJBUC010000147.1 GCA_020860545.1 Oscillospiraceae bacterium
GTATGACGGCAACACAAATACACATGCCCATTAGCGCTGCACCCTCTGTGGGACAGTGTTTGATTTGGATTGCCCATACGACGGCGCGCTTGACTACCGCGTCAATGATGCAACCCCACACCTGATCCGCTACCATGAACTGATGTTTTATGGGACGTGTGCACAGTGCGCCGCGCAGGCGCAAGGGGATTGTGGAAACGATGAAAATTAAAATTAGATAATTTTACTCAACTTTTTGCTTATTTCACTTGTAATCCTGAATTGGTTGTTGTATAATCATGTCATTGAGGTGTTGTGGTTTTGCCGCGACATCGCAAGGCACCGTTTATGCCCACTGTGATCAATCCGGACTCTTTTGTGTATTTGCCCCCAAGCTTTGCATGACATCATCGGATTGATACTCTCCACACAGTGGGTGCGGGAGCAGCCGATTCATTGGCTGTTTCCCGTTGCGGTGCAACCCCTTTCCCAATTCGCGCCGCTCTGCTCACACCAATGGAGCTGCGCGACGAAGGGCTATCCTTACTTGGATAGCCCTTCGTTTTTTTATTCGTCTGTTTTTTCGCAGCGGGGTCAATTGCAGCTACAGAAACCTCCGCCGCCTTCCGCGCCTTCCCCACTGCCAAGCTGGCTGGGCGGGAAGAATTCATTGACGGGGAAACTCACCTTGCGGAATACCTCGCAGGGGTCTTCTTCCGTGCACTCTCCAATGCACTCCTTCTTCGGCATACAATAATCGTACACTGGAATCAGGAGTTGCGTGTCCCGCTCCAGCCGGACAATGGAAAATTGCCCAAGCGTAACATAAACACGCTTGATGTCGTTTCCGCCGAAGGAGAGCTCGCCGTTAAAGCAAGCGCAGATATTGGGTGGAATTTCCACTATGTCATTGTCGCACTGGCAGCAATTGCAGACGTCTACCAGTTTTATATTAAGTATAATCGGGTCAACCGCTTCCACCACAGCGATTGGCAGGCTCCCCTCAAAGAGCGGTCTTTCCAGATCCATCATCACATCCTCAGATGAGAATGTCTTGGCTGAGCCCTCACTGCCAAACAGAATTACACGTTTGTCAAAGACGCACAGGCCACAAATCTGAACCGGACGAGTGGCACCAATGAACGCGTCGGCGGTGACGCGGTAAAAATAGCGGACGTCCACGGTGTAGAATCCACGGTTAAACCCAATGGATTGCACGTCTACAAACGCGTGGAGCAGCTCCGCACTGCCCGCCTTGATGCTCATGGCGCGGTTAATAACCTCCTGTGAGGCGCATGTTGGAAAGAATCTCAAATCCTCGATACAGTCCTTATCTTTGCAACTGTCGAAAATCTTTCTCGTATGTATGCACACAGCTTCCCGAATACGTCCCGTATCCTGTACGGGACCGGGTACTACCTTCTCAGGCATCGTAATACCTCCTAAAAAAACAAATTTGGAAGGATTCCATACCATTCTATGAGATGGGAGCGGAAAGGTGCGCATCATCGGCTCGGCTTCTTTGGGTGTCAGGTATAGTTTCCTGTTTTTTTCACAAACTCTTTTTATTGGAGGTGTATTGGCTTGCTTTGCATTGGTATCTGGGAGGAGACCCCGCTGATAGGCAGATTCATCACGCCATACGCCGCCAAAATCGGCGCTGCAGCGCTGCAGGTTTCCACCCGGGCACAATGCTCCGGGCAGACGTTTGACCTGCTCGTCGTAGCCCCCGCAGTCAAATGGCAGCGCGGTACCGCAGAGATCCGCTGCAAGGGGCTGCTGCTATCCGGTACTTCCGCCGCGCTGGCACGCCGGATTCACGCAGACTATGTGGTGAGCTACGGCACGAGTGCCAAAGACAGCATTACCTTTTCCAGTCTGGAACGCGGTGAGCTGCTCTTTACCCTCCAGCGCGAGCTGGTGACGCTCTCGGGCACGGTTGTGGAGCGGCAGGAGCTGTGTCTTCCCTTTTCCGGCGTACTCGCCCCCCTTCCCTTTTTATCCGTTGCAGGGGCTCTGCTGCTCATGGGCCTACCGCCGGATGAGCTTCCCGCATTTTTCATCTGAAACTTATTTTGTATCGCTGTTCAAGTTTTTTTCAAGATCTACACGTATAATAAAAGCATAAGCAAGAGATTGCTTGTAGCTTTCCTTTTTTCATCATTCTCCTTTTATCAGACGGGCAGGCCTTTCGGCCTGCCCGTCACTGTATGTAGACTGCCTGCCCAGCACTGTTTAATGTTTACCATTCATTGTCATTGAATATTATACCGTTGTGGTTTCATTTGCCCAGCGTAAAAGGTTTTGTGACATACATTGCTGGTGGGACGCGCAAAAAGGAACGCGGCCACCAGGCAACGCACCTTCTCTCTATGGTGCATTCTTGCACGCTCTATGGAGCTGGTGTCATTTCCAAAGTTAATTCCATTGTGAAGTACCTTTTCTCTTATTCCTCATCTTCGACAGATTTATCGTTTTTTCTCCGCTGCGTTGCTGTACTATGCCAGAAAAGGGAGTTTTCGACTCCCCAGAAAGGCAGTGATCCTATGCGCGCAATGGTAAAAAAGCTTCCGCGCCTGCTTCCGCTGATGCTGATCTGCTTGGCTTTGAGCTCTTGCACATCACCTGAGCTGGCAGAAGTCTCCCCATCACCTTCGCCTGCTCCGTCGGTCTCTTTGGCACCTTCGCCTTCTTCCCCTTCGGCACCGCCGTCCTCCTCTACCCGCTCTACTGCTTCAGCATCCGCTCCAACCTCCTCACCTACAGCAATACCTGCGACACAAGCAACGGCATATGTCTATGTAAGCCAATATGGAACGAAGTATCATTCCAGCTCTACCTGCAGCAATATGAAAACGGCGCGGCAAATCACCAAAGATGATGCTACTGCAAGTGGTTATACCGCCTGCTCAAAATGCTGGTAATCTGTCTGCCATCTGACCCCCTTCGCACTTGCGGAGGGGATTTTTGCTGCTTGGCATACGCATTCGCCGTTTGTACTGGATTTATTTCTGATCATTAGAGCAACATGACACTGCCATAATCAAGTTTTTCCATCCCTTTTGTGAAAATATCCTCTGGCGATTGACTTCTGTCGTATTTTCCGATACTATAATGCTGACTGCAACTGATGATCATTTTCATATGGTGGGCAGTGAAAATCCGGGGTCTTTATGGAGGAAGCAGTATGGTACTTACGAAAAAATCATTCAAAAAAATGGTGTCCGTCAGCCTGGCCGCTCTGCTGGCCCTGTCGCTCTTCACTGCGGGTGTACCAACGTTTGCGACTGACTCAGTGGAATTGGATTTGGTCAATGGCGATGTGGTGATCAGCGATACCGGTTATACGCAGGGCGCATCCACAGTATTGGGGAGTTTCGATTATGTTTTGAAAAGCTCCGGAACAGGGTCGGTCGCAAATACCATCACCGTGGAATCAGGGGATCATCAGATTACCCTGGACGGCATCGACATTGACACGACAGGCTGCGCGTTCAGCATAGAGATGGAAGCCAAGGTGATGCTGATCCTTGCTGATGGTACCACCAATACGCTGACGTCCGGCCCGGGATATGCGGGGATTTATGTTTCAACGTATGATTCTGACCCTGTTGAGGCGGCTCAGCTTACCATTGATGGTGAGGGTACACTGATTGTTAACGGCGGTAACAGCACCAGCGCAAGCACCACAGGCGGAGCTGGCATCGGCGGAAACGGCCATGTCAACAGCGCTTCCGCCGATGACGCTGACTCCTTCGGCGTTATTACCATTGAGGGTGGTACTGTGGTTGCCACCGGCGGCTCGTATACCGGGTCAAACTACGGTGCCGGTGCAGGCATTGGCTCTGGCGGTATTTGGGGCGGCCCATATTACCCCGAAGGAACTATTGTAATAAATGATGGAATGGTGACTGCAACCGGCGGTGCGGCTGCAAGCAATGATGCAGGCGGAGCGGGCATCGGCTCCGGGGGCTACGGTTCAGACTGGTATTCGTTTATCACCGTTGCAATTACCGGTGGCACGGTAAACGCCACGGGCGGCAACTGCGCAGCCGGCATTGGCGGAGGCAACAATGTCAGTGTATGGACAAACACATCTATTGATGGTCTGGCGTATTCTATAGAAATTACGGGAGGAACGGTAAACGCCATCGGTACCGGAGCGACCTCATCCTATGGCGGAGCCGGAATTGGCGGCGGAGACAACGGCTATGCCAGTCACATTCATATCGGTGGCGAGGCTATTGTAACCGCGCAAGGTGCTGGGGCGGCCGCCGGAATCGGCGGCGGCCGCTATGGCGGCGTGTGGAACTATGTGGAGTATTATGATGAGAATAATCATGTGCAGGTGATTGATGAGCCAGGGAATATTCTGATTAACGGAGACGCCAGAGTGACCGCCTTTGGATCATCAGGAACAAGCTATTACGGCCTTGGCGGCGGGGCCGGAATTGGCGCGGGGTACGACTATGTTTACGCGTGGGGCACCTCAAATGATCCCTCATATTGTAACAGTGGTTTCATTACCATAGCGGATAATACCGATGTCACCGCTTACGGGGGTGCAGGTGCACAGGCACTCGGTGTTGGGTTTGGCTATCAATACGATGCATCCAATGCCTCCGAGCACGCATTTATAATAGAAGACAGCGTCACCCTTCGCCTGTTCAATTACGATACGACAAGGCCCGCCTACGGCCCTTCGGATGACAATAGCATTGGTGTTTACATAGATGTACCGGGCACCATCTTCAGTTATACGCACGACGACATAACCGGTACCAATTTCCCAGCTGCAGACACATCGACAAATACAACCGATATATACGGTGCTCCTGTCACGCCGGTTTATACATGGGAATATAGCAGCACCGACACCTTATCTATCTATCATGCGCAGACCACCACACGCCTCTATACGACAACTGCTGATCAGTCCTTCCAAAACTGGGCGGTTTTGAATCTGCCTTATACTGTGACGTATGACGCAAACGGCGGTTCAGGATGGCATGTGGATACGAACATTCCGTATGCCAACACGTATCGCATTCTCTCGTCTGACGATGCCGGTATATCCTGCTCCGGCTATTCTTTTCTCGAATGGAACACCGAACCCGACGGCAGCGGCACAAGCTATTCCGCAAATGATATATTTACTGTAAAAGAGGATGTAACACTCTACGCCCAGTGGTTGGTAGAAGCTTTACCAGAAAATCCTGTATGAACAGTAACCTATGCCGCAAATGGCGGCACAGGGGGCTACACGGATTCTGATGTTGCCGACGGGAGCGTCTATACCATCCTTGCATGTGACGACACCGGCATCACAAGAAGCGGCTATACCTTTACGGGATGGAGCACAGATCCGGGCGGCACCACATCAGGCATATCCTATGCCCCGGGCGACACGGTTACCGTCACCTCTAACATGACACTATACGCCCAGTGGTCAAAAAACGCAGGAAGCAGCGCGACCGGCGGTTCTAAAAGTACCGGCAGCAGCAATGACCTGACTGTGACCTATCATTGGAATGACAGCAGGGAGAGTGACGTCTATCTGACACAGAGCGTCAGCAGCGGCGCGACGGCCACACAACCGACGAACCCGGCACTTGCGGGCCATACCTTCGGCGGCTGGTATTTGGATACAGACTGTACCGATGTGTATGACTTTGACGACAAGGTCACAGAGAATTTGCATCTGTATGCCATGTGGACACAGATCTTCAGCGAAGCGCACTACGCATATCTAATCGGTTATCCGGACAATACCGTCCGTCCGGAGGGCAACATCACCCGCGCGGAGGTCGCGACCATCTTCTTCCGGCTCATCTCCGACAGCTATCGGGAGCAGATATGGCAGCAGAGCAATCCATTTGGCGATGTGGCACTGACGGACTGGAATAACAATGCGGTTTCCACCATGTACAACGCCGGGATCATCAATGGGTACCCAACCGGTGATTTTGCGCCGAACGCAAGTATTACACGCGCAGAATTTGCGGCGATCGCGGCACGGTTTTCCGACGCATCCTACACCGGCAGCGACCTGTTCCCTGATATCAGCGGCAGTTGGGCGAAAGACTATATCAACATAGCTGCAAATCTGGGTTGGATTGAGGGCTATCAGGACGGCACCTTCCGTCCGGATGCGTACATCACCCGTGCAGAGGTGGCGACGCTGGTGGACCGCGTAACAGGCCGGCATTTGGAGGACAAAAGCGTTCTTCTGACCGGCATGGTGACCTTCCCCGACAACATGGATCAAACAGTATGGTATTATCTTGATATACAAGAGGCGATCAACTCCCACCAATACACCCGAACAGAAGCCGGAAACACGAACAGCGCGGAAACCTGGTCGGTACTCATGGAAAACCGGGATTGGAAGCTGTTGGAGCGCCCCACCGCCTCCCCTTCCGACATCTACTAAAGCCTACATCCATCAGGAAGGAACGACGGCATGCGAGAATTCACCATCCGCCAGAACGACGCAGGGCAGCGGCTTGATCGCTGGCTGGGCAAGACCCTGCCGCTGCTGCCCGCGCCGCTGGCGCAGAAGTATATCCGCATTAAGCGGATTAAGCACAACGGCAAGGGTGCCAAGCGCGATACGCGCCTTGCCGTCGGTGATGTTTTACAGCTCTATATCAACGACGAATTCTTTGATTCACCCACACCGGAAAACGCCTTTCTTTCTATCTTCCAGCCGCGTCTGGATATTCTCTACGAGGATAAAAATCTCCTGCTCGTGAACAAGCGTCCCGGTCTGGTGGTCCATCCGGATGAGCAGGAGAAGGTCAATACCCTCATCACCCATATTCAGGCGTATCTCTATCAGAAGAAGGAGTGGAGCCCCTACAGAGAGCATGCCTTCGCCCCCGCCCTGTGTAACCGCATTGACCGCAATACGGGCGGCATCGTCATCGCCGCGAAGAATGCGGAGGCCCTGCGCGTGATAAACGACAAGATCAAGGCGCGGGAGATCGATAAATACTACCTCGCCGTGCTCCACGGGACCATGCAGCCGCGCGCAGGCAAGCTCGAACACTTTCTTCGCAAGGACGAGGGGCTGAAACAGGTGCAGGTCTTTTCACTGCCCGTGCCGGACGGCAAGACGGCAGTGACCTATTACAAAACCCTCGCTGCGGAAAACGGCCTCTCCCTTGTGGAATGCCGCCTGCACACCGGCCGCACCCACCAGATTCGCGCCCAGTTTGCCGCTGCCGGTCATCCGCTGCTCGGCGATGGGAAATACGGCAGCGGAAAGGATAACCGCAGGTTCGGCCGCAGCTTTCAGGCCCTCTGTTCGTACAAGCTCGCCTTCACCCTTCCGACAGACGCGGGCATCCTCAACTACATGCGCGGTAAAGTGTTTGCCGTCTCAGACGTGGATTTTGTCGCCGAATACTTCCCAGGAGTCAAGCAGCTATGAGAGGGACCCTCTCTGCAAACAGGAAGCAAAAACAACATAAGCATATGAAAGGAGCCTACACATGTCAGTTACAGTTGGAACCATCGGCCGCGCGGAGACCGTAGTCACGACAGAAAACACCGCAGATGCGGTGGGAAGCGGGCTTGTCCCCGTCTTCGCTACCCCATTTATGGTCGCACTCATGGAAAACGCCGCAGTGAATGCGTGTCTCCCCGGTCTGGAGGACGGTCAAGGCACCGTCGGCACCCGCATCAATATCTCGCACGATGCCGCAACCCCAGTCGGCATGCGTGTCTGGGCCGAGGCGGAGGTCACGGCGGTGGATGGGAAGAAAATTTCCCTCACTGTCACCGCATTTGACGAAGCCGGACCCATCGGCAAGGGCACTCACGAGCGTTACATCATCACTGTAGAACGTTTTCTGCAAAAAGCACAGCAGAGGTCAGGAAAATAAGCGAGGGCCGTGGCACAGCATATGCTGTACCACGGCCCGTTTTTTATTGATATATAGATTTATCGCCAGAGTTCCATCTGCCCGTCAAATAGCGCGCGGCGGTGATAGCACACATAATCGGGCGCAACGGCGGCGGGGAGCTCGGCACGGATCGCCCCGACCACCAGCTGTGGATTCAGGCCCGGATTCTGCGCATGCAGCATGAGGTCGAGTACAATGGTGTCCCGCCGCTCCTCCACTGTGGCCCGTTCGATCAGTGGGATAACATCCACCTCAGTAAACCCCGATTTTGCCTTTTTTGAGCGCTTTTGCACCACGACGCTCTCGCGCTGAAAAAAAGACTCTATCTGCCCGACTATACCGAAGGGCGAGCCGCTGTTATACTCAAGGGTAACAATGTAATTGACATAAGAGATCTGCTTCACCGGCCGCTCGGCGTCATAGCACGCGGTTACCTTGATGCCCGCCGGAAGCGCAGCATTCATCCGCGCAGGTACGTCCGCCATGTTGCAATCGCCCAGAAGCGCAAACTCCAGCACTTCACAGGTACTGGAAAAACCCACCGGCAGGGGCAGCGGAATAGAGACAAAAGGATGCGGATGGAAGCCCTCCGTGTGCTTGATGCGCAGGCCTGCGCGCTGGAAGGCACGCTGAAAGGTGCGCATCAGATCCAGATGAGAGATATACCGCGCCGTCTCGGTTTTGGAAAAGGCCAGCCTATGCATCGCACTTCCCCCCCACACTGAGCCTGTTCGCTCCGCAGGCGGTACACTGCGTGCGGCAATCCGGGGTCACCTGCACCGCATACGCACGTGCGCGCTCGCGTTTGAAAAAGGCAGCAGTGACACCGGTGGAGAGTGTCTGCCATGGCAGAACCTCCTCGGTATCCCGCACGCGCGCGGCATAAAAATCCGGGTCGATACCGCAAGCGGCAAAGGCGTTTTGCCAGCGGGTAAAAGAAAAAAACTCGCTCCACGCGTCCATGCGTCCGCCGTCCCGCCAAACAGATTCGAGCACATCGGCAAGCCGCCGATCACCGCGGGCAAGCACCGCCTCAAGATAGCTCGTCTCCGGGTCATGCCAGCTGTAGCTGATGGAGCGGCCTTTCATATGGTCGCGCAGCAGCTGCACGCGGCGCTTGTACTCCTCCATGCTCACCTGCCCCTCCCACTGAAACGCGGTGTGCGGCTTTGGTACAAAGCAGGAGGTGGACACGGTAATGCGCACTCCCCGCCGCTTGTCCGGCGCAGCTTCCCGCCAGACCCTGTAGACCTTTTCGGCGAGGTCGGCAATGCCGAGCACATCCGCATCGGTCTCCGTCGGCAGCCCAAGCATGAAGTAGAGCTTGACAGCGTTCCACCCGCCCGAAAAGGCCGTGCGGCAGGACTGCAGCAGATCTTCCTCCGTCACGTTCTTGTTGATTACGTCGCGCAGTCGCTGGGTACCTGCCTCCGGCGCGAAGGTCAGGCCGCTCTTGCGCATACTCTGCAGCCGCTGCATCAGCCCCATGGAGAAGTTGTCCGCGCGCAGCGACGGCAGGGAGAGTGCCACACCGCTTCCCTCACACCAGTCCAGCAGGCCGTCACAGAGCGCCTCCAACTGCCGGTAATCGCTTGTGGAGAGCGAGGAGAGCGTCATCTCCTGATAGCCCGACTGCGTGCACGCCGCAATGCCGTCCGCAATCAGCCGCTCCGGACTGCGCGCACGCACAGGCCGATAGGCATACCCCGCCTGACAAAAGCGGCAGCCGCGCATGCAGCCGCGAAACACCTCCAGCATCACGCGGTCATGAATGATCTCCGTGGACGGTACAATTGTCTTAACGGGAAAATAGGCGTGCTCGAAATCCTGCACAATCCGCTTTACGACCTGTGCCGGCGCACCGTCACGCGGCGCGATGGCTGCAATGGTACCGTCCTCATGATAGGTAATGTCGTACAGCGACGGGACATAGAGCCCCGGCACCTGTGCTGCGGCGGCGAGAAAGTCCGCACGGCTCCAGTCCTCGTCCCGCGCGGTGCGATAGAGCGCAATCAGCTCTGTGCATACCTCCTCCCCCTCGCCGAGGGAGAAAATATCGACAAACGGGGCGAGTGGTTCCGGATTGTACACACAGGTTCCGCCCGCAACCACAATGGGCGAAAGCCCGCACCGCTCACTGCTGCGCAGCGGAAGCTCCGCAAGGTCAAGCATATTGAGAAGATTGGTGTACGCCATCTCATACCCGATGGAAAACCCGATCAGGTCAAAATCGGCGATCGCGTCGCCGCTCTCCAGCCCATACAGCGGCAGCCCCTCCCGCCGCATCTCCTCCTCCATATCCGACCATGGTGCAAACACCCGCTCACACCATACCCCGTCCATTTCGTTCATGACACCATATAAAATTCGCACACCGAGGTTGGACATGCCAATCTCGTATGTATCGGGAAAGCACAGCGCATAACGCACATCCACCTGCTCCCGCTCCTTCACCACCGCGTTATACTCGCCGCCGGTGTAGCGCGCGGGCTTCTGTACCCGCGGCAAAATCCGCTCCAATGTCCGATTCATTGGCACCTCTCTCATCCCTATGCTCGTTTTCTTTCGCTGTGTCAGCCTCCCCCGAGAGCCTGATCAAAATGCTGGTTGATCTGCTTTGTGAATTCCTCCGCCGCGTTATACCCCATCTTTTTGTGGCGGTTATTCATGGCCGCCACCTCAATGATGACAGCGAGATTACGGCCCGGCTTGACCGGCACCGTCAGCGTCGGTATCTGAACGTCCAGAATATCGGTGTAGAGGTTGTCTAGCCCCAGGCGGTCATACACCGCGTCGTCCCGCCACAGCTCCAGGTTGATGACCATGTCGATCTGTGAATCGTCCTTGACGGCACTCATGCCGAACAGTCGGCGCACATCAATCACGCCGATGCCGCGCAGCTCGATATAGTAGCGAATCAGCTCCGGCGCGGTGCCCTTCAAATGCATGGCGGCGGTGCGCCTGATCTCCACCGCGTCGTCGGCGATCAGGCGGTGCCCGCGCTTGACCAGCTCAATGGCGGTCTCACTCTTGCCGACACCCGATTCACCGAGAATAAGCACACCCTCGCCGTATACATCGACCAGCACGCCGTGGCGGGTGATGCGGGGGGAGAGATAGTCCTTGAGCGCCGCGATAATGGTGCTCATCAGCGCGGAGGTCGTGTCATGGCTGCGCAGGATGGTACGGTCATACTTATCCGCCATCTCCATACACTCCGGAAAGGGGTCGGCGTCCCGCGTTAAAATCAGCGCGGGGATGTTGTGGCGCAAAAGCTGCTCAAACCGCAGGCTGCGCTCCTGTGATGTGACCCCTCTTAGGTAGGTCGTCTCCACCCTGCCGATCACCTGCAGGCGCTTTGCCTCAAAGTAATCGTAAAAACCGATGAGCTGCAGGCCGGGGCGGTTTAAATCCTCGGTCTCAATTGGGGTGTGTTCATAGTCCTTTGCGCCGCGCACAACCTCCAGATTAAATTCCTGAATCAGCGTACCCAGGCTGACACTATACATTCCTTCCATATGGGAGGCCCTCCTCTGCTTCGCTCAGGCAGTCGTGCCGCCCAAAGCCAAAGAATCATTGGTTATAAGTATATCACCTGTCGCAGACTCTTTCAATACTCATAAAAATAATCCCTTCTATTTCTAAAATAACGCTTGCAATTGATACGAAAAAATGCTATCATTTTATGCGAGGCTTATATGTGATTCTGCACCGGGAAGGAGGTTTTAACTATGGCTAAGTGTGATTTTTGCGATAAAGGCGTGGTGTTCGGCATTCGGGTCTCCCACTCCCACCGCCGCTCGAACCGTCCCTGGAAGCCCAACGTCAAACGCGTGAAGGCGATTGTCGACGGCACCCCCAAGCATGTGCATGTGTGCACCCGGTGCCTGCGCTCTGGCAAAGTAACCCGCGCAGTATAATTGCCGATCAATAACGTCGTGCTGCCCTGAAACTGGGGCAGCACCTTTTATTTTCAAATTTTACTTGATAAACTGAGAAATATATGGTACACTAGCCAAGGCAGTTTGTCAAATTTTTATCGAGAATAGGAGAATTACAATGAAAAAGCAAATCGGAGCTCTTGCACTTACCGCAGCGCTTGGCCTCTCGCTTGTCGGCTGTACAGGCAGCAATGGGAGCACAGGCGGAGATGTCTCTACAGGTGAGGACAGCGCATACGCGCGTTACACCGCGGCAACGAAAATCCTGGAAGATACCACCGCCATGGAGGGCAAGTCTATAACAGCGATGAACCTCGTCGCTGCTGGGGAGTCCATGGATATCACCATGGATTTTGATATTGCAATGATTATGCACAGCGACACGGATATTGAGATGATGATGGGTGGAACTGCGGATTACTACGGTCAATCCATGGACATGAACATCTACTATAAAGACGGTTATATGTACACTGAGTCTCAAGGCGTGAAAGTAAAGACAAGCGTCCCCATCGAAGAAGCGATGTCCTCGGCAAGTCTGGAAGCCCTTGACATCACAGAATCCGCTATTAAGAGTCAGGAGGTCACCGATGTAAACGGCGATACTCAGGTTACGTTTGTACTGGACGGCCCGGCTTTGGGCAGTGTGGTAGACGAAATGGTTGAATCCATGACTGAATCGCTCGGCTCAGGTTCTGAAGTGACACTTGGAGATATTACATATACCGCTTTGATCGGCGCTGACGGCAACATCAAGAATTGCGTGATGGATATGGCCTTTGACATGTCAGTTGCCGGCGAGACCGCCACCGCTACCATGTCTACTTCCATAGAGTACACCGCGTTTGGCGACAGCGTGACGATTGATGTGCCCGCCGATCTGGATGCCTATATCGAGGTATAATTTCCCCCCAAAAAACTGCCATGATGCTCACGTGTCCGTTCTATAAGAAAAAGCGAGTTGTCCTGATCGGACAGCTCGCTTTTTCTATAGGTAGGAGAACGCCTCCGCATGTACCTGCGTCTGGCAGACCTCTATCATCGGGAACTCCTCCCGCAGCCATGAACAGAGTTTTGGGCAGATCACCTGCTCAGTGGGGTAATGCCCCGCGTCAATCAGATTGATCTCCAGCGCTCTGGCATCCAGAAATCCGTTGTATTTGACGTCTGAGGTCACAAAGGTGTCACAGCCGATAGCGATGGCCTGTGTGATAAAATCGGCACACGCGCCGCCGCCGACCGCCACATGCCGCACCGGCCGCCCGGCGTCCACGTAACGCACACCGTTTGCTCCGAGAGATTCCTTGACATATCGCGCAAACGACGCCGTATCGGTCGCCGCACCCGAAAAGAATCCCACTCTGCCGATGCCGTAGGGCCTGCCCTGCACATCCTCGCCGAGGGGCGCAAGCTGTCCGATATCCTGCAATCCAAGGCGCTCCGCAAGCGCGGTATTCACGCCGCCCTCCACCACATCCAGATTCGTATGGGCACAGATTGCGGCTATGCCGTGCTCAATGAGTGAAAGCAGAATCTTTCCGGTCGGCTCCCCGTCCGTAATTGCTTTCGCGGGATGAAACAGGACCGGATGGTGCGAAACGATGAGTGCCGCGCCTGCCTCTGCCGCCTCAGCTACTACCTCCAGTGTAATATCCAGCGAGACCAGAATTTTATCGACCGACCGTCCGCCGCGCCCAACCAGAAAGCCCGCGTTATCATAGCTTTCCTGCAGGGCAAAAGGCGCGATGCCGTCCAGAAACCGATAGATGTCGTTCACCGTTGCCATGCCTGCCATTCCTCCCGCATTTCATATAGGCCGCGCAGCAGCGCTTCCCTTTCCGCAAGCCGGCCCTGATCTTCCGGCCTTTTAGATTTGCGCAGACCCGCTGCCGCGCGCTCTGTTTTTGCAATCCAGCCATTCAGATACGCCTCTCTGAGCGGTGCCGCCATTCCCTCTTTCTGTTGCCCCACACAGCACTCCGTCACCGAAAGCACCATCTCCCCCGGCAGGACACACAGCGCAACATAGAGCGTCTCCCCCTCTCGGCTCAGGGACTCCTGTACAATCCGGTAGCCGTTTCCGGCGAGCCACGCGCGCAAATCCTCCTGTGCGCTCATCGGCTGTAGAATCAGCCGGTGGTTCCCCGCTTTCAGCCACGGTGCCGCCGCAAGAATGGCGGAGATAGTCTCCCCGCCCATCCCGGCGATCACAATGGTATCCACCTCATCCGGCATAATGCGTACAAGCCCGTCGCCGAGGCAGAATCGGATTTGTTCCGACATACCGTAGCGCGCCGCCGTTGCGCGTGCCCGCTCCAAGGGCCCCTCCCGCAAGTCGGAGGCGACGGCATAGGCAATCTGTCCCCGCTGCAAGAGCCAAACCGGCAGGTATGCGTGATCCGTCCCCACATCCGCCAACCGTGCCCCCTGCGGAATAAACTGCGCCACTGCGCGCAGGCGGGGGGATAATTCCATTTGCCGCAAATGAACCGCTCCCTCTTTTATGTATCAATCGCTATAAGCGAAAAGGGTGACCACAGTCACCCTTTTCGCTTTTTTATTGCTTTACCGTCATGCACTCGTTGATTTTCCCGAGCAGCTCGTCCACATTTACGCCATGCACCATGCAGGCCTGCTCCACTGTCTCGCCGCGGGACGAAGGACAGCCCAGGCAGTGCATGCCGATGGAGAGGAACACGGGCGCGGTTTCCGGTGCGATGTCAAGAATATCGCCAATAATGGTATCTTTTGTGATCTGTGCCATAATAAAACCTCCGAAACGATTGAATTTCATTTGTACGAGTCTATTATACCCGCTTTCATGCCATTTTTCAATGGCATCTTAATTTCTTTACCAAATCTTCATCCGGCTGCACATACGCGGTCTGACAGGTGGTATATATGACCATACCCGGCTTTGCGCCCGATGGCTTTTTTACAAATTTGACAGGCGTATAGTCCACAGCCACGCGGCTTCCCTCCCGGCCCTGAGAGAAGTACGCTGCGAGGATTGCCGCCTCGGTCATACTCTGCGCGTCCGGCTGCGCGCCGTTCAGGCGCAAAATTACATGGGAACCGTGGATTTTTTGCGTGTGAAACCAGAGATCTGTTCTCTCTGCAATTTTCGTGGTGAGCTGGTCGTTCTGGCTGTTATTTTTGCCCACCAGAATGGATAGGCCGCCGGAGGAGCGAAATTCCATCGGTTTCCCCGCAACCGGCTTCTGCCGCTGCTTCCCCTTGCTCTGCCTGCGCAGATAGCCGGTCTCGACAAGCTCCTGCCGAATTTCCTGCAAATCCCGCTCCCCCTCGGCAAAGGGAATCTGCTCGAGCACACTGTTTAAGTATGCCAGCTCGCCTTCCCCTTTCGCAATCTGCTCCTGCAAAACGCGCTCGGCGGTTTTGGCCTTGTTGTAGTCCTTATAGTATTTGGCGGCGTTCTGCTGGGGGGAGAGCAGCGGATCAAGCGGAATCTCCACCTCCGCACCCTCCGGGTCGTAGAAGTTTTCCGTCCGCAGCAGCTGCATGCCACGCTCCATACGGTGGATTTGCGCGGTGATGAGGTCGCCGTATTCCCGCTTTTTCTCCCGGTCTGCCGCAGCCGCTCGTTCCCGCTGCTGGTTTCCGAGCTTACGCGCCGTGCGGTCGCGCGCCGTCGTCACTGTCTTGATGAGATCCTGCCCGCGCTGGCGGATCCTCTCCGTCTGTTCCCGCGTCTCGTAATAATCGTCCAAGAGCGCTGCAAAGGTATCGTACCTTCTCAGCTCGGTTTGCGGACCATACTGCAAAATAGGCATCCAGGAAAAATCCACGGGCTTTCCGCCCCGCAGGAGCATATAGGGGGTGTACTCCCCCGCCGAAACTGCGGCAAACAATTGCCGCACCTTCTCCTGCAAATCGCCGGTTATCTCCTGAAAACGCAGCTCCCGCTCCAAAAGCGGCGGAATGCCGAAGCGTGGCTCCGGCGGGTGGTAAAAGAGGCCCGGTAACACCTGCCGCCTCCCGGTGGCAAGATCCCCCTCCACCCGGCGCAGACAGTCCACAATCCGGCCTGTCTCGTCCAGCAGGATGAGATTGGCGCTTCGGCCCATCACCTCCAGAATCAGGCGGCGCTCGACGCGGTCGCCGAGCTCATTGGTCGCCTCCAGTCGGAAGTCCAGCAGGCGCTCGAGCTCCGGCTGTGCAATATCCAGTATCCGCGCGCCGCTCAAGTGCTTGCGCAGCAGCATGCAGAACATGGGCGGCTTGTCGGGGTTCTCCCGCGTGAGGGCCGTGATTTGCGCGCGCGGATGGTTGGGACTCGCCGAGAGGAGCAGACGGACGTTTTCCGCAGTGCCGCGCACCGCCAGAACAACCTCATCGCGGGCGGGCTGATATATCTTATCCACCCGCCCTCCGGCAACCGTTTTCCGCAATTCGTGGCGGATTGCCGCAAGACAAATAGCGTCCAGTCCCATTACACGCCCTCCTCCTCCATCATCACGTCGAACAGCTCATTGAGCCGCGCAAGGTTCCCCTGTAGATACAGCCAGCCAAAGAGGGCCTCCAGCGCGGTCGCCGCCTGATAATCTGCGCGGCTGGCATTTTTGGGGACGCTATGCGGGTTGGTGTTTCTTCCGCGGCGAAATACATCCTCCTCCTCCGTTGTCAGCAGTGGAAGGATGCGCCGTCCAGCCGCCGCCTGCGCAGCCGCTGCAACGTATTTGACCGCCGCGCGGTGCAGGTTGCGCGGCGTTGCCTTGCCGTGCAGACAGAGCCACGTGCGTACCATCAGCTCAAATACGCCGTCGCCCACATAGGCAAGTCCAAGGGTACTGATGGTACCGCACTGATCCGCGTCAATCTTTACGTGAAAATAATCTGTCATATCGAAACTCCCAAAATAAGAACCTGCAGGTTCCAAGCTAAACCGGCAGTACCAGCCCGGTAATCCAGGCCCAGACCGGGATGGTCCCCGCGGATAGGAGCGTGGAATACAGCACACTGCCCGCGCTCTCTAGCTGTGCCGTCGGAGACGGGTCATATTGAATGGTGAACGCCGCCAGCATGGACGCCACCGGCAGCGCACTGAACATAACCACAACGCGGCCCAGCGCCGGATCGACCGGAAGCAGGGCCATGAGGCCCAGCGTGACTGCCGGCATAATGCCGTTACGCAGCAGCGGCGCGCGCAGATAGCGCAGCTTTATAATCCTGCGCAGGTTATACTTCCCCAACGTCAGCCCGCACAATATCATGCCCATCGGCGACGCAACCGAGCCGATGCCGGAGATCACATCCTCCACAACGCCGGGCAGAGGCAGCTGTGTGATGTAGAGAATCAGCCCAATGATTACGCCAATCACAGGCGCGGAAAACCAGCCACGCATTTTTTGCCACAGGGTGGGGTGCGCGAGCTGTAAATCGGGCGGCGACAGGAGTGGCTTGGCGGCGCTGTAATAGATCATTCGGATGGGTACTGTAAGCACCACAAAGTAGAACAACCCCTGCTGGCCGTAAAGCGACTCGATCACCGGCATACCCACAAAGGAAAAGTTACAGAACATAGTGGAAAAGCGCAGAATGCGTCCGCTGGCGCTTCTGCCGCAGATGCGGTAGACAACCATGCCCACCACGGCGGATACTCCAAGCGTCAGCAGCGCGAGCACGACCATCAGCCCCGCGTTCACGAGCTCCTGCGTCGAAAACGGGGCGCGCAAGGAGTCTATAATCATGCACGGCAGCGCGACACGCAGAAGGAAAGACGAGAGTGATTGGTCAAACGTCTCGTTTACCACATGCAGTTTTTGAATCACCATACCCACAAGGATGAGTATCAATAGCTCCAACGCCAGATTGACAGTGACCACAGTGCCCCCTCCCCGTGTGATGAAAACACAGATGCGGTACCTGCGTACAGGCACCGCATCGCTAAAGATAGGAATGAATCAGCCGATGCTCAGAATCTCGCGCGCCTCGGCAGGTGTCGCGGCCTGACGGCCGAACTCTTCAATCACACGCTTTGCGCGGGTGACAAACTGCGCGTTGTTCTCCGCGAGCACGCCCTTGCTGTAGAGGACATTGTCCTCCATGCCGACGCGGATATGGCCGCCCATTGCGACCGCGCCGTAGAGCATGGTCATAGCGCTCTGCCCCACGCCGAAGCAGGACCAGGTGGAGCCGGGGCAAGCAGCCTCCATCGTTTCCTTCATAAAGACCAGGTTCTTCATACTGCCGGCAATACCGTTGGCGCAGCCCATGCAGAACTGGAAGTGAAGCGGTGCCTTGAGCACGCCCTTTTTGAGATAGTACTGCGCATTGTAGATCATGCCCGGGTCAAATGCCTCAATCTCCGGCTTGACGCCCCACTCCTGCATGTTCTGGCCGAGCGCCTCCAGAAATTTCGGGGTGTTGAGGAACAGGCCGCTGTGCATCCAGTTCATAGAGCCGCAGTCGTAAGAGCCCATCTCCGGCTTGAGCTCCTTGAGGTGGACCATACGTGTCTCATCCGTCGCGTTCAGGTCTCCGGAGGTGGTCATATTCAAAATGACGTCACAGTCGGGGTGATTGGCGCGGAGCAGATCGACGGTCTTCTTGAATCTCTCCTTGTCCATGGTGCCGTTGCCGTTCTCGTCGCGCATATGCAGATGCGCGACCGCAGCGCCCGCTTTCCAGCAGTCGTAGACATCTTCGGAAATCTCCTCCGGTGTCATCGGTACATTGGGGTTGTTCTCCTTCTTCGGCCATGCGCCGGTCGTTGCAACGGTGATAATCGTCTTGTTCTTTAAGTCAGCCATGATTGAGCAGTCCTTTCCATTTTAAATTTGTGATAGCTATGTGGACACCTTGCAGAAAGTGTCCACATAGCATATAACAATCTTTATCGTTTAATTACTTCTTCCCAAACAGCTTGCGCATATACTCCAGCTCGCCGCCGCAGCCGTTTTGGTCGGAGTAGCCGGTGCCGCCGTACTTATAAGTGCGGTCGGGCACGCCCTTGACGATATCGTCCTCATCAATCTCCGCGACGCAGCGCGCCATGGAGCCGTCGCCCATGTACCAACGCAGCGGGAAGCAGAAGAAGCGGAAGCGCTTTCCGTTGACCTTGTCCAAATCGCCGCCGAGATTTTCGACGCCGACAATACCGTGGCCGAGCATGGTCTTGTGGCAGGGCTCCCAAGTGCCCCAGCAGCCGACGCCTTCCAGCTCGCCGAACTTCTCGTCATAGGCCTTCTGTCCGTGGATGCGGATGTACTCCGGCTTGTCAAACTCGGCAAACGCCTCCTCGCCAAAAAGCTCCTTGTACTCCTCGGTGATAGGACGGCCGGATGCGCCGAGCAGATTCATGCGGGTCATGCCGTTGTTGCCCATCGCGGTGTGCAGGGGGTGATCCAGCGCCTGGCTGTCCATCGCAACGCACTTTACGCCGTTTTTCACAAACCACTTGCCGGCCTCAACACCGGTACCGGCGGAGTAGTGATAGTATGCCTTGGAATCGTCAAACAGGCGGTGCATGCCGGTGTTCAGGCAGACAACCATACCTTTCAGGTCTGCGGGCTTCATGCCGACCTTCTCACAGGCCGCATCCAGATGCTTGCCGGTGATGAGGCCCCACGGCTCAATATCAACCGGCAGGCAGATCGCTTCGCCGGTATAGGCGTCGATCGGCATCTCGTCGGTATAACGTGCGCGGCGTCCGTCAAACTCGAACTCCATCACGTGGCGGGGCGCGTCGCAGTGTGTGCCGGTGTGCATCGTACAGGTGATCTTCTGGGTCAGCACGCCGCCCTTCGCCATGGTGTGGGTGTTGTCGATCACCGGCTTATCGAAATAAGGCCAGCGGGGGATCTCCGCGCTGAACGGATGTGACAGGTCAACAAATACTTTCTTACCCATTAAAAATTCCTCCGAATAAAAATATGAATTTTGTATTTTATAATCCCATATGGGTTTATAAACGAAAATTTTATTGTATAACATGTATAACACACTTGCAAAAAAAAGGCAAGTGGTTAAGTTATCCCTTTTGCTCGTTTTGCTTTTCTTTTGCGATATAGTCGATCAGATACTCACGCAGTCCGGTGTTGGACGCCTCCATCTGCTCCGGCGTCCACTCCTGCCAGCCTTTTCCGGTCTTAAAGCCGTTGTCGCCGCGGTCGAGCATTTCCTTGAGGCACTTGGACGGCTCATGGTTGTCCGCCAGATACTTGAGAATGTAATTGTGGATGTTGTAGCTGAGCTGAATGCTGACCACATCGGAGTTCTCCATCGGGCCCATCACCGGCCAGCGCAGGCCGGGGCCGTATTTGCAGGCGTCATCCACTGTCTTCGCGTCGGCAATGCCGTTTTCCACCATATAGAACGCCTCACGCCACAGCGCGTGCTGCAGGCGGTTTGCCACAAAGCCGGGGACGTCCTTTTTGCAGTAGATCGGCTTCTTACCGCAGGCAGTCAGCAGCTCCATGGTCTCCTGCATGACCTCCTCGGAGGTGTAGTTGGACTTCACAACCTCAACAAGCGGAATGAGGTGTCCGGGATTCCAGAAGTGGGCACCCACCACGCGCTCTTTATGCTGGCACTTCTCAGAAATCTCACTGGGGCTCATGACCGACGTGTTGGTGGCCAAGATGGTATGTGTGCCGCAGTAGCCCTCGATCTCCGCAAGCAGGTTCTGCTTGGTCTCCATCTCCTCCGGCGCGCACTCAATGACAAAGTCCGCGTCCTGCGTGGCTTCCTTCAAATCGGTGACAAAGTGGATCCTGCTGACAATCGCCTCCTTCTCCGCCTCCGTCGCGGCACCGCGGGCGATCATAATATCCAGATTCTTTTTGATCGGCTCATAGCGGTCATCCTTCAGCGTGCGGGTACGCAGGGTAACATGCAGCGCTGGATTGGATGCAAACACCTGCGCTAAGGCATTGCCCATCATACCGGCACCAATGACTGTAACATTCTTTGTTTTCATAACAGACAAATCGCTCCTCAAACATGAAATTAATGTGCAAACAGCAGAGTTGGATATCGGGACTTTCCCCAATATCCAAATCCGCAATCTTCAGATCAGCAGCCCCAGTAGCCGCCGGTCGCGTCGTAATTGCCGGCGGTAAAGAAGTCGGAGGCAGGTGCCGCGAGCATAATGGCAAGGCCCACAAAGTCGTAAGGCTCGCCCAGGCGGCCGATCGGCATTCTCTTGAGCATGTTCTTATTGACCTCGGAGGTCGGGTCAAACATCCACTCGGAAAGCTCGGAGCGGAACAGCGAGGGGTTAATGGTATTGACGTTGATTTTATACTCGGCGGACAGGTCGCACGCCATGGACTGCACCATCAGATCCGCGCCGCCCTTGGAGGTACAGTACGCAGTGTAGCCCTTCATGCCCGCGCGGGAACGCTGGGAGCTCACGACGATCATCTTGCCGCCCTTGCCCTGCTTGACCATCTGCTCCGCAACATATTTACAGACAATATAAACGGACTTACAATCGGCGTCCATAACCTTCTGCCAATCGGCAACGCTCTGCTCCAGAATGCCCTGCGCCTTGTTGTAGCCGTGGGCAATCGCCAGAATGTTCACCTCACCATAAGTATCAACCGTGAACTTGACAAGGTCCTGCACGGATTCCTCACTGGAGGGGTCCGCCACACAGATGGTGCACTCACCACCCTCGCCTTTGATCTGCGCTGCGACCTCACCGAGCTTTTTCTCATTGCGGCCGGTCAGTATAACCTTCGCGCCGGACATGGCATACGCCACGGCAATCGCGCCGCCGAGGGCACCTGTCGCGCCGGTGACAATTGCCACCTTATCTTTGATACAAAACAGTTTGTCCACAAATTCTCTTGATACGTTAACAGCCATTTCACAAAATCTCCTTGCAATATTAAAATATATTTATGCGTCGGGGTAGTTGATTGTCACCAGCATACGCACAGGACTGTTGGTTTCGTTTTTCATGCCTCTGCCTTCGTTCGGCGGGAAGGAGATGGACTCATCCTTGTGGATAACATACTTCTTGCCGTCCTTATCCGTAATGGTGATCTCACCCTCCAGTACGTAGTAGACCTTTTCGAGCGGGTTGTCCTCATAAGCCCAGTCCGCACCGCCGCCGGGCAGAAAAACGGAAAGGCCAATCCAGAACTTCTGGGCGCCGGTCTCTTCCTTGCCATGGATACGGAATGTCGACACACCGTGGTGTCCCACCGAATCATAGAGTTTCAGTTCCTCAAGAGTACGCTTGATCATGTTAGCACCGCTCCTTTTTCAATCAGTTTTTGAGATGCGCAAACAGAATAGAAAGCCAAAAGTTTTCTACATGCCAGTGTAACGCGAAATCATTTTTTTAGCAATACATACAATTCTGTAAGTAG
>JAJBUC010000049.1 GCA_020860545.1 Oscillospiraceae bacterium
GCTCCCATCCTCTCCGAAGGGGATGTACTCGGCTGCGTGATCTTTACCGCGACAGATGCCAACGCCAACAGCAATGAAGTAGATTATAAATTGCTGCAAACCATCGCAGGCTTTCTCGGCCGTCAAATGGAAAATTAAGTTCCACGCTCCTTCTCAGTCTGCCGACAGATTGAGAAGGAGCGTGCATTGTTTTCCTGCCATTCAGTTGTGGGGTTTGGGCGGCTTCTCCCCATCCGACGTGTCAATGTCACTAAGCCCTTTTTTCTCCAGCCGCCGATTCACCCAGTCGCGCACAATAGCGTAGATCACCGCAAACACAGGCACGCCAAGGAGCATGCCGATAAACCCAAACAGGCCGCCGCCTACAATAATTGCAACGAGCACCCACAGCGGCGAAAGGCCGGTACTGTCCCCCAGTATTTTGGGCCCCAGCACGTTCCCGTCGAATTGCTGCAGCGCCACAATCATAATCAGGAAACGCAGCGCCGCCCACGGGTTGACGATCACCAGAATCATCACGCACGGGATCGCGCCGATAAACGGGCCAAAAAACGGAATAATATTGGTCACACCGATGATGACACCGACGAGCACCGGAAATGGAATCCGCAGGATGACACACAGCACAAAGCACAGCACCCCGATGATCGCACTGTCAATGATCTTACCATTGATAAACCGCAGAAAAATATGGTTTGCATTGTGGAGGACAGCGGAAAACCAGTCCATACGCTTTTTGGGTACAATGGCATACGTGAGCCGCTTCACCTGCCGCAGATGCGCCTTTTTGCTCAGGAGCATATAGATGGAGGATATAATCGCCGTGATCACCGCGATAAACCAGTTACCCACCGCCATGCCAATGTCTAAAATCCTAGGCAGCGCGGTCCTGAGCATCTCAGACACATTTTGCATCACATCCTGATAGGTCACGAGCAGGTCATTGATACCCTCCTCATTTTTCACGTCAAATTGATCCATCAGATTTTGCACAAACAGATTGAGGTTCGCGAGGTAGTCAGACATGTTGGTAAATAAAATCTGTACGCTCTCCACCACGCTGGGCACAATGGCCAGAATCAAAACAGCAAGGAGCAGCACCGCAATGATATACACCGTCAGAATAGAGAGGCCCCGTCCGTGCTTTATCCGGTGATATACCTTCCGATAGAAAAAATTAACCGGCGCGTTGAGCAGATAGGCAATGATAAATCCCGCGATAAACGGCGAGATAATGTCCAGCAGAACGGCGATTTTACTCCAAATTACACCGAAATTCGACAAAGCCAGATAAAAGGCGATACCAATGAGTACCACAATCAGGTTGGAAAGCGCCGTACCGCTCAGTTGATACCATTTTTTGTTTTCGTTCAATCGAAAATTCCTTTCTGCCTCATGCATTGCATGTTACTTACGCAAAAACCCGGTGAAATACTTTCTTCCCCTTTTTGATCATAATCCCTTCCCCCGCAAGGGCGGCGGCGGGAATTTGCAGTGTGATATCCGGCACCTTCTCACCGTCCACTTCCACCCCGCCCTGCTGGACTAAGCGGCGCGCTTCCGCCTTGGAGGGTGCGAGTCCGCACTTCACCAGCAGGTCAAGAATCCCAATCACGCCATCGGATACATCCTCTGCTGAGAGCTGCGTCGACGGCATGCTGCTTCGGTCGCCTCCGGTTGCAAAGAGCGCCCGGGCCGCGGCCTGTGCGTGCTCCGCCTCCTCCTGCCCGTGTACCAGCGCGGTCAGCTCAAACGCGAGCATTTCCTTCGCGGTGTTTAGCTTCGCCCCCTGCCACTGCGCCATTTCATCGACCTGCGCGAGGGGCAAAAAGGTGAGCATACGCAGGCATTTGAGTACATCTGCGTCATCAATATTGCGCCAGTACTGGTAAAAGTCATACGGCGAGGTCTTTTCCGGGTCGAGCCAGACCGCACCGGCCTGCGTTTTGCCCATCTTCTTCCCCTCCGATGTGAGCAGGAGGGTGATGGTCATACCATAGGCGTCTTCCCCCAGCTTGCGTCGAATGAGCTCCGTACCGCCCAGAATATTCGACCACTGGTCGTCGCCCCCGCACTGGAGATTGCAGCCGACCGTCTGGAACATATGATAAAAGTCATAGCTCTGCATGATCATATAGTTAAACTCCAAAAAAGACAGGCCCTTTTCCATCCGCTGCTTATAGCAATCGGCACGCAGCATATTGTTGACGGAAAAACACGCGCCCACCTCGCGCAGCAGCTCGATATAGTTGAGCTTTAACAGCCAGTCGGCGTTGTTGATCATCAGGGCCTTTCCCTCGCCGAAGTCGATAAAGCGGGACATCTGCTTTTTAAAACAGGCGCAGTTGTGCGCAATACGTTCCGGCGTCATCATCTGGCGCATGTCGGTACGGCCGGACGGATCGCCGACCATCCCTGTGCCGCCGCCGAGCAGGGCAATGGGGCGGTTCCCCGCCATTTGCAGGCGTTTCATCAGCGAGAGGGCCATAAAATGCCCCACATGGAGGGAATCCGCCGTCGGGTCAAAGCCGATGTAAAAGGTCGCCTTCCCTGCATTGATGAGCGCGGCGATCTCCTCCTCGTCGGTCACCTGCGCGATCAGGCCGCGCGCTTTCAATTCCTCGTAGGTTGTCATAAATTTCTTAAATCCTTTCGTAGCACTGCTTCTTATACCCCGCCGCCGCGTCCAGCATCTCACCGGCGCTCTCGAGTGCGGCGGATGTAATATGGGTGCCTGCCGAGAGGCGGGCAAGTTCGGCCTGCCGCGCCGCGCGATCCAGGCGACAGACGGCGGTAAAGGTTCTGCCGTCCTGTTCGCCTTTCCGGACGGAAAAATGTACGTCTGCCATCGCGGCAATCTGCGGGAGATGCGTTACGCACAGCACCTGCTTACCGCGTGCCACATCCGCCATCTTTTCCCCCACCTTCTGTGCGGCCCTGCCGGAAACGCCGGTATCCACCTCGTCAAAGATCATGGTGCTGACGAGCTCATTTTCCGCCAGCACATTCTTGAGCGCAAGCATAATACGCGCAAGCTCGCCGCCGGAGGCGATTTTATGGATGGAACGGAGTTCCTCCCCGGCATTGGCCGATATGAGAAAGCAGACATCGTCCATCCCTGTTGCGTCCATGGCGTGCCGCTCCTCTTTCGGCAGGATTCGTGTCTCAAAGCGGACATTCGGCATATCCAGCTGTTGCAATTCTTCTCCCACACGGGCGTCCAGCTGTTTGCCCGCAGCGCAGCGCGCCCGGGTCAGCGCGGCCCCCGCACGGTTCACCTGCGCAAGTGCGTCCGCCCGCTTCTGTTCCAGCTTGGCGAGAGCGTCACCGGCATATTCGATGCGGTCAAGCGCTTCCTTACTGTTTGCGAGATAGGAGAGCATCTCCTCCGTAGTGCTGCCATATTTTTTGTGCAGGCGGTACAGCACATCGAGCCGCTCCTCAATTTGATCGAGCTCACCAGGCTCAAAATCCATGCTGTACTGCAGATCACGCAGCCGCTCCGCCGCGTCCTCCGCGCCGCAGCGCAAATCGGCAAGCTGCGCCGCAAGCTCCGCGAGCTCCTCTCCCGTATCGGATATCTCCTGAATGGCCCGCTGCGCGGCACCCACCTGGCTCAGTGCGCCAGCGGAATCCTCATCGCCCAGCAGGGCAAAATGCGCGCGCGCAACGGCATCCGTGATGCGCTCCGCGTTGCGCAGAATGTTTCGCCGCTCCAGCAACGCTTCCTCCTCGCCCGCTTTGAGCGCCGCGCCCTCCAGCTCTGCAATCTGGAACCGCAAGGTATCCATCCGACGTGATTTCTCCGCCTCATCCATGGAGAACGATTCGATTTCCCGGGAAATTTCACCGAACGTCCGGTAGCTGGCCGCATAGGCGGAGACCGCCTCATCCACCCCGCCGAACTGGTCGAGATACGACAGGTGCGTGCGCTCATCGAGCAGCCGCTGCCCATCGTGCTGTCCGTGGATATCCAGCAGCTGCTCGCCGAGTGCGCGCAGCTGCGTTACCGTAACGGCACGCCCATTGACGCGGCAGCTGCTTTTTCCGTCCGACTGTATTTCCCGCCGGATAATCAAACTGCCCTCCTCGTCGGGCAACAATCCGTTTTCCCCAAACCATGGCAGGTCGGGCAGGTCGCAAAAAATCGCCTCCACACACGCTCGCGCCGCGCCCGTGCGGATCATCTCACGGCTCGTCCGACCGCCTATGACGGCACCAATCGCGTCAATCACAATGGATTTGCCCGCGCCTGTCTCACCGGTAAGCACGTTGAAGCCGCCCTCAAACGCAATATCGGCCAAGGCAATCACCGCTATATTCTCTATATGAAGCAGGCGCAGCATATAGACATTCCTCCACTCAAAATACGCGATTGTTTCCTATGTGAGCATCTGCCGGATATCGCCGCAGAATGCAAGCGCCGCCTCGTTGGTACGCATAATCAAGATCGCAGTGTCGTCTCCAGCGAGGCTGCTGACAATGCCGTCAATCTCCATCCCGTCGATGGCCGCGCAAGCCGCAGGCGCGAGGCCGGGCATGGTTTTGACGACAATAATATTCTGTGCCAGGTCGAAGGAGGTGATCCCCTCTTTAAAGATGGTACGCAGGCGCTCGGAGTAATTGCGCATCACCCTGCGTTCGCTGACCACGTAGCGGTACACACCGTGGCTGCCCATCTCTTTGACCAGATTCATCTGCTTGATATCGCGTGATATTGTCGCCTGCGTGGCATGGAATCCCCGTTGTTCCAGCGCGTGGAGCAGCTCCTCCTGCGTTTCGATATCCTGCTGCTCGATAATCTGCAATATCTCCTGCTGCCGGTTTGCCTTCACGATACGCCGCCTCCTCCCAATTTTACTCTGAGCACTTCATAAAACGTACGGTCGGTGATCTTAACCAGTTTTGTGCTCGCGCGCGAGCGGCGGATTTCTACCGCGTCACCGCCGTTAAGCTTGAACGCCCTTCCGCCGTCAACCGACAGAACACCGGTTTTTCTGGTATTGACCGCCGTCTTTACCGTGACAACGCGGTCCCGCCCGAGCACCATGGGCCGCGCATTGAGAATATGGGCGCAGATCGGTGTGACAAGGATGTTGCGCGCTGTCGGCTCCACAATCGGCCCGCCCGCCGCCATGGAGTAGCCGGTGGAACCCGTCGGGGTACTCACAATTACCCCGTCACCCGAAATTTTATTGGTAAGCGTTTTGTCACTGAGCACTTCCAGGTCAATGATCCGCGCGATGGCACCTTTCGTAACGGCGGCATCGTTGAGCGCGATATCGCGGAAGATAATACGCCCGTCCCGCCGCACCGCGACGTCGAGCATCATGCGCGATTCCGTTGTGTACTTTCCCGCCGCGATTTTCGAGAGCAGCGGCAGCTCGCTCTGCTCGAGCTCCGCCATAAACCCCATACTGCCGAGATTGACGCCGAGGATGGGCACGCCGCAGGTATTGGCATCCTTGGCCGCGTGGAGTATCGTGCCGTCGCCGCCAAAGCAGACCAGCATATCCGCCTGCGGGAGTTCCTTGTGGATCTCCTTAAAGTCCAGATGCCTGATGTTGTCCGGATAGGATTCCTCCATCGCAAAGGGCAGGCAAAAAACCGTCTCAACGCCTACATTGCGCAAAATGCGGTCGGCAGCCTGCACCGCCTTCAGGCCTTTGTCTCTGTATGGATTTGGGCTAAGTACAACTTTCACTGACCGTTTTCCTCCCAATTACTGTGGGATAGCGACACCACCGCTTCCAGATCTTCCTCACAGGGGGAACCGCCCCCCGCCGTGATATAACCCAGATACTCAATGTTCCCCTCCGGGCCTTTGACGGGTGAATAGGTCATGCCCTGGACTGAAAAATCAGCCTCCGCCGCGTGCTCCAAAAAGCCGCGCAACACCGCAAGGTGGACCGCCGGATCGCGCACAACGCCTTTTTTCCCAACCTTGTCCCGCCCCGCCTCAAACTGCGGCTTTACAAGGCAGACACCCGTCCCCTTGTCGCGCAGGAGCGCGCGCATGGCGGGCAAAATGAGTTTTAATGAGATAAACGAGACATCCACACTGAAGAAATCCAGCGGCTCCGGGATCTGCTCCCGCGTCAGATAGCGGGCATTGGTGCGCTCCATGCACACGACACGGCTGTCCTGACGCAGCGACCACGCAAACTGGCCGTATCCGACGTCAACGGCATAGACCTTCTGCGCGCCGTGCTGCAGCATACAGTCGGTAAATCCCCCTGTGGATGCCCCAATATCCGCGCAAACTTTTCCGGCAAGGGAAATGGGAAACTGCTCCATCGCCTTTTCCAGCTTGTACCCGCCACGGCTGACATAACGCAGTCCCTGCCCGCGCACCTCTATGGACAGCTCCTCAGAAAGCATGGTGCCTGCCTTATCTGATTTCTGGCCGTTGACATAGACCTGTCCGCTCATAATCACGGCTTGCGCGCGCTGCCGCGTATCACACAAACCGCGCTCACACAGCAGCACATCCAGCCGTTTCTTCGCCATGTCCGCAAACCTCCAGCGCTTTTTTATACAGGCTCGCCCCGTCGAGCGCACAGAGCTTGCGCAGCTCCGATACCTTTCCCTGCGTGACAAACTGATCGCCGAGATTGCACAGCGCAAGGCCGGACAACGCAATCTGATGCTCGGCAACCGCCGCAGCAATCCGGCCGCCCACGCAGCCCGCCGCCACGACCTCCTCCGCAACCAGAACCCGCCCTGTATTTTCTACGGAACGCAGCACCGCCGTGAGATCCAGCGGCGCAATCCGGTTGAGCTTGATGACCTCCGCGCGGATACCGTGCTCTGTGAGGAGCTTTGCGCAGATCAGCAGCTCGTCAATCATCGTCCCGTAGCCGAGCAGCGTAATGTCCTTGCCTCTGCGCAGCGTGACGGCACTCTCCAGTCCGGCGTCTGCAGTATATTCCCCCTCCCCGCCGCGCGGATAACGCACCGCGACAGGGCCGGAAATGCCATAGAGCGCATGGCGCGTCATCGTGCGCAGCTCGGCAAAGTTAGAGGGGCATAAAATGGTCATACCGAGCACGGAGCTGAGGTAGGCAACGTCAAACACACCGTGGTGCGTCTCCCCGTCGTCGCCGACCAGTCCCGCGCGGTCGACGCCCAACACCACGTGCAAATGTTGAATGGATACGTCGTGAATCAGCATGTCGTAGGCGCGCTGCAGAAAGGAGGAATATACCGCGAAAACCGGGATCAGCCCCTGCTTCGCCATGCCCGCCGCCATGCTGACCGCGTGCCCTTCGGCAATGCCGACATCAAAAAACCGGTTTGGAAACCGCCTGCGGAATTCCGCAAGCCCGGTCCCATCTTCCATCGCGGCGGTAATGGCGCAGACACGGCGGTCCTCCGCCGCCTCCTCGCACAGTACCTCGCCAAACGTATGTGAGAAATTGGCACCTGACGCCGCGTGCGGCTCACCGGTCTCAACGGAAAAGGAGCCGACGCCGTGATACCGGTCGGGATTCTTCTCCGCCGGCAGATAACCCTTCCCTTTTACCGTGCGGATATGCAGGAGGACAGGGCATTTGCGCTCTTTGGCATCGCGCAGAAGCTTGGTGAGCTGGGCGACATCGTGCCCGTCCACCGGGCCCATATAGTGAAAGCCCATGTCCTCAAACATACTGCACGGCAGCAGCGTCCCCTTGATCGCCTTTTTGATGTCATGGGTAATCCGGTAAATGGCGCTCCCGAGGAGGGTGGCCTGCATAAACCTGCGGTAAAACTTTTTAAAGCGCAGATATTGCGGCTGGAGACGCTGCTGCGCGAGGTGCTGCGCGATCCCGCCCACACTTTTGGTGATGGACATGCCGTTGTCGTTGAGGATGACAATCAGCGGCTCCTCGCTGTTGCCTGCGTCGGACAGTCCTTCATAGGCAAGACCGCCGGAAAACGCGCCGTCGCCGATGAGGGCGAGCACACTATAGTCCTCCTCAAGCAGGGTTCTGCCATGCGCCATGCCGGCCGCCACCGAGATGGAGTTGGACGCGTGCCCCGCGATAAACGCGTCACAGTCGCTCTCATTCGGCTTTGGGAACCCGGAAATGCCGCCGAAGGAGCGCAGCGTGTCCATCAGCGCGCCCCGACCGGTCAAAATTTTATGGGTATAGCATTGGTGGCCCACATCAAAAACAAGCCGGTCTTTCCCGGTATCGAATACGCGGTGGATGGCAACGGTTATCTAAACGGCACCCAAATTGGACGCCAGATGCCCGCCGGTGCGCGCCACCGAGTGAATAATGCGCTCGCGCAGCGTCTGGCAAAGCGCCTCCGCCTCTCCATCCGTTATGTTTTTTATATCCATAGCCCCTTTTTCCAGTGAAAAAATAGAAAACACCCCCGTCGAGTTCAAGCCCAGTAATACCTTATCACTATATGATACCCTATTTCGCGCAACATTTCCAGTAGAATAAGCGTTTTTTCAGGTAAGCAGGCGCAAACCGAACACACCGATCAAAACACCCAGCACCGCGCCCGCCAAAACCTGCAGCGGTGTATGCCCCAGAAGCTCCTTGAGCTCATTTGCAAAAATCTCCGGCTTCATCTTGCCCCAGTTCTGCATCATGTAGTTGAGCACGCGCGCCTGCTCCCCCGCCGCCTTGCGGACATGTGAGGCGTCATACATGACAATGATGGCGAACACCGCTGAAAGCGCGAACAGCGGTGACGACCAGCCGTACTGCAAGCCCACCGCGGTTGCGCAGGCCGTCACGAGCGACGAATGGGAGCTTGGCATTCCGCCGCCGGTCCACAAATAACGCCAGACGACCTTACGCTGCACCAGCAGCACAACCACAAATTTCAGTACCTGCGCCACAACCCATGACCCGATAGACAGTGTCAGGGTTACATTGGCAGTCAGGATATCCCATACATATTTCAAAGCTCTTTTCCCCGTTCTTTCTGAATTACCGCTAATGATCCCTCTGACCCAGCATATCTGCCATGCCTGCAAGAAAATCCGCGGCTACAGGCAGCGCTGAGAGCGCCTGCTTCGCCTGTGCGGTATACTGCATGACCAGATCGTTGCAGGCCTCCCCTCCAAGCAGGGTAAAAAAGGTATGCTTGCCATTCCTCTCGTCGGAACCGGCAGGCTTACCCAGCACGTCGTCGGACGCGGTGGCATCCAGGATATCATCCCGTATTTGAAACGCCATACCCAGATGGGCCGCGTATGCCGTCGCGGCGAGGTACGCGGGGTTGTCCGCCGTGCACTCCGCCGCAAGCACGCCGAGGCGGCAAGCCGCCACCAGCAGCGCGGCGGTTTTTTGATCATGAATCAAGCGCAGGTCCTCCTGTGTATGCGTCTGTCCCTCCATCGTCATATCAAGGTACTGCCCGCCGCACATGCCGTACGCCCCAGCCGCCTCAGCCAGTACGCCGCACGCAGCAGCGCGGCTTTCCGGAAGGCAGGCCGCGCCTGCAATCTGCCCAAAGGCCTCCGCCTGCAACGCGTCACCTGCCAAAACGGCGGTACACTCCCCATACACCACATGGCACGTCGGCTTGCCGCGGCGCAGTACGTCGTCGTCCATGCACGGCAGGTCGTCGTGGATGAGAGAATAGGTGTGCAGCATCTCCACCGCGCACGCATAGGGGAGCGCCCGCTCCGGCTGCCCCCCGGCGGCGCGGCAAAATGCCAGCGTCAGGACAGGGCGGATGCGCTTGCCGCCTGCCAGCAGGCTATATCGCATCGCGTCGAGCAGCTGCTCCTGCGGGCAGGTTTTCAGCAGGAGTCCCTGAAGCGCCTCCTGTATCATACCCAAATACTCCTCATATTGCAAGGTAAAGGCCGAATTATCCTTCATCAAACGGAACCTCCGCCGCCTCTGTTTCATCTGTGATCAAAAGCTTTTTGACCTTCTGCTCCGCCTTGTCGAGCAGGCCGGAACAGCCCTGAATGAGCTTTGTCCCCTCATCAAAAAGCGCAATCGACTCCTCCAGCTTCACATCCCCCCGCTCCAGCAGCGCGACGATCTCCTCAATACGGCGCATGGATTCCTCAAAGCTCTTCTTCTTTTCCGCCATATGGCTCCACTCCTTCCACGCGAATCAATTTTATTTTACCTCGCACAAAATATCTCCGTCCGTGACGGTCACGCGCAGCACGTCGCCGGGTGCCGTCTCTTGCCTGCTGCGCACGACCGTACCGTTCGGCCTGCGCGCAATGGCATAGCCGCGCCCGAGCACCTTGAGCGGGCTCATGGCGTCAAGCGATGCGCACAGGCGGGCAAAGCGCTCCCGCTCCTTGCCGAGCGACAGCCGCAGGGCACCGAGCGTTTTGCCCTGCAGATAATCCAGCTCCATCCGCCGCTCCTCCAGATACCGCATCGGATTTTGCAGCAGCCGGTGATTGGACGCTGCTTGCAGCCTGACGCGCGCGCGGCTTATGCACAACGCGGTCTGCTGCGTCATCACCCGTGCAGCCTGCGCCAGACGGTGATACAGTTCATTCTGATCCGGTACCGCAAGCTCCGCCGCGTTCGAGGGCGTCGCCGCGCGCAAATCCGCCACATAATCGGCAATCGTCACATCCGGTTCATGCCCGACCGCAGAAATCACGGGAATGGGGCAATGATAGATGGCGCGCGCCACCGGCTCCTCATTAAACGCCCACAAATCCTCCATGGAGCCGCCGCCCCGCCCCGTGATGATGAGATCGGCGGCGCGGTTTTCGCCCAGCCACGTCAGTGCGGCGCTGATTTCGCCCGCTGCCTCGGCCCCCTGTACGCGTACCGGCACCACCAGGACCTCCGCAAGGGGCCAGCGCGCCCCCAGAATCCGTATCATATCCCGCACCGCCGCCCCCGCGGGGGAGGTCACCAGCGCAATCCGCGCCGGAAATGGGGGAAGTGGTTTTTTATGCGCGGGATTAAACAGGCCCTCCTGCTGCAGCTTCTCCTTCCGCTGCTCAAACGCGACATGCAGCTCTCCCGCGCCGTCCGGGCTGAGATGGCTGCAGTAGAGCTGGTACTGCCCGTCCCGCGGGAAAGCGGAAATACGGCCATACACAACCACCTTCATCCCGTTTTCAGGCCGGAAGCGCAGCGACGCCGCCTCACGCCGAAAGAGGACGCAGCGCATCGTCCCCTCCGCGTCCTTGAGGGAAAAATAGTGGTGGCCGGACGGATAGCATTTATAATTCGAAATCTCGCCACGGACAAAGAGCCCACTTAACAGCGGGTCGCCATCCAGCACAGATTTTATATATTGGTTTACCTGACTGACACTGAATACCTGGCTCGGCTGCTCCATATCAGGTGCCTCCCTTCTCGTTGCGGTAAGCCAAAATAGCAACGCCCATCGCGTTATCCGTCGCAAATTCCGGCGCGGCAAAGAGGACGTCCCTCAGGCCTGCGCGCAGCACACGGCTCGACGCGACACCGCCGGAACAGATCACGGGCAGCCCCGGATACAAAGCACGCGCCGCATCGGTCACCCGGCGGATCACGCCGCACACGGTCGCAAACACAAATGCTGCAATGTGCGCGGGGGGCTCTCCCTGCCGACACTGCTCCCCCACCTTGTTCTCCATGCCGGAAAGGGAGAAGGAAAACCCGTCTATTTTGACCGGAAACGCCTGCGCGCCGCATGTCTCCGCAAGCGCATCGAGCGCCTTCCCCGCCGGAAACGGCAGTCCGAGCAGCTTTCCGGTGCGGTCGATGAGCTGCCCTGCGGATATGTCCGTACTGCCGCCCAATATTACGGCGTGCAGCCCGTTCCCTTCCGGCGTAACGAGAAGCAGCTCGGTCGTGCCGCCCGACAGATGCCACGCAAGGTGCGGCGTTTCAAGCAGATCCATCCGGCCCGCCGACCACGCGGCGGCGGCAAGATGCCCCTGCTGGTGGGAAACGGGGTAGAATGGAACATCCAGCGTGTCGGCAAGGGCGCGGCCCATCCCCTCGCCGGGCAAAAAGCACGGCATATAGGAGCCCTGCACCTGCCTTGGCTGCGTTGAGGCGGCGACCGCTGTAATCGCATGGAGCAGGCCCGCTTCCCGCAGAGCGGCAAACAGCTGCGGCAATTGCCTCACGTGCTGAAAGAGCGCGTCGCTCTGCCGCAGGCCCAGCTCGCCTTCCCGCACCTGCAGCGCGCAGCCGATATTTTTACCCCCCACACCGTCGAACACAGCGACGGAGGTAGTGTAATTGCTGGTGTCAATTCCGAGCGTGGGCATCTTAGTCCGTTTCCTCTGTCCGTGGGCCGGACGGCAGGGAATCCCCGACGCGCTCCGACGACAGCTCACTGCGGGCAAAGGCCCCCAAAAGGCCGTTGATAAAAGAGACCGTCTCGTCCGGCTCATAGTGCTTTGCGAGCTCCACCGCCTCGTTGATCGCCACTGCGGGGGGGATGGCTTGCATGTAGAGCGATTCATACATCGCAACACGAACGATCGCAAGCGCTACGCCGGATATCCGCGAAACGCTCCATCCGACTGCATATTTCGCGATGTACCCGTCCAATTCCGGAAAGTGCTCATAGACGCCCTTCACCAGCTCCGTAATATACGCAAGCTGATTGCCCTCAGGGAAATCCCCGTAAATCGGCGCCTCTTCCGCAAACGACGCGAATACATCTCTGCTCAATGCGTGCGCCAGGAAATCCTCCGCCGTTTCTCCGCAAATATTCAATTGGAAAATCATGTGCATCGAGACTTCTCGCGCGTTCGTTCTGGTCATAGTGATTCCTCCATGGCAAGTCCACCCGCCAATTTTTTCAACTTGATACCAGAATGCATTATACACTATATATGCATAAAAAGAAAACCCTTTTCTTCATTTGTTTTTCCTGCCGCGCGATTTGACTTTTTTGCCCGCTATGATATAATGCAGACAATACCATTTGCTGTTATCAAAGGCAAACCGGAAAGGAATGCTCACTCAGAATGACCGCCATTGTTACCGATGTGAAATACCGGATGTCCGTGGCGCTCCTGCGCGACCTGATCGCTATGGGCGTGCGGGTGATCGCATGTGAGCGGGCGACGTCCGGCACCCCGCCGCTGGGTTTTGCGGTGTCGGGCATCGCGGAGACCCATGTCCTGCCGGACGATGACTATGCCGGTGCGCTTCTGCGCCTGTGCCGCGAGACGGCGCAGCGTGACGGCGCGCACCCCGCGCTCCTTCCGGTCGGCAGGGATACCATGCTGCTGCTCGCGCGCCCGGAGCAGCGTGACGCGTTTGCACCGCACTGCGGGCTGCTTCTTTCCGACGAGGAAACCCTTGCCCGCCTGAACGACAAGACGGCGGTGGCGGCGCTTGCGCGCAATCTCTCTATCCCCGTGCCGGAGGCATGGACACGCGCGGACGGGGAATCGACCGCCGACTTTACGCGGCGCGTCCCGTGCCCTGTTGTGGTAAAGCCCTCCTGCGGGGAGGCGCTCGGGCTGCACGCGGCGGAGCGGTATGCCATCTGCCGTGACGCGGAGGCCCTGTACGAACGCTTTGCGCATTTTCAGGCATTGGACAGGCAGGACCCCATTGTCCAGACATGGCTGCCCGGCGCAGGCATGGGCTGCAGTGTCCTCGCGCAGGAGGGCGGCGTCATCAGCAGCCTCTCCCATATCCGTGTACGGGAATATCCGATATCCGGCGGGCCCTCGAGCTGTTGCCGTGCAATCCATAGCGCCACGCTGGAGGCATGGACGGCGGCACTGTCGCAGGAGAGCCGCCTGAACGGGCTCATGATGGCGGAATATAAATGCGACGCAAACGGCACTCCGCATCTGCTGGAGATCAATCCACGTGTCTGGGGCAGCTTCCCGCTCACCCGGATCAGCGGCAGCGCGCTCGGACGCAACTGGTTCCGGCTGGCGTGGAATCTGGGGAATCCCGATCAGCCGCCGCTCCCATTGGAACACGGCGCGTACCGGGAGAGCACCATGTGCTTCTTCCCCACTGACCTGCTCGCCGGGCTCGGATATCTGCGCCGGCATAGCGGCGGGGATTTTCGCCGTGCGCTGGGCGCAGTGGGCTGCTTTTTTTCACCGTCTGTCAAAGACGGCCTCTGGGAGTGGGGTGACCGGCAGCCTGCGATCACCTACTATAAAAGTCTTATAAGACGGGGGAGCCAAAATGAAAATTGATCTGCATGTACATACCAACCGCTCGTTCGACGGGCGCGCCTCACTGGAAGCGCTGGCCGCCCGGGCGGCACTCCTCGGGCTCGACGGGCTCTGTATCTGCGACCACAATCTATGCAGTCTCACGGAGCCGCTGCGGCGTGACGGTGTCATGCTCTATCCGTGCACGGAGGTGTCCACCACGCGCGGGCACATCACCGGCCTGTTTCTGGAAGCTCCGCTGGATTACCCCACCCTGATGGCAAACGGCCTGCCCGGGCCGGAGGCCGCCATTGCCGAAATCCACCGTTGCGGGGGCGCTGCGGTGCTCGCGCATCCCTTTGCATCGGGCGATCCGGGTTGGGAGGATGCCGCAAAATGGGCGGACGGCGCGGAGGCGGTCAATGCGCGTGCCGACATGAAAAACCCCAGTGCCAACCGGCAGGCCGCCGATTTTGCCGCGAAGCACGAAATCGCGTCGGTTGGCGGCAGTGACGCGCACAGCGTCAAGGAGCTCGGCAACGCGTATACCGTCTTCCCGGATACCTGTCAGGCGGACTACATGCCCTCCCTGCGCGCCGCCATGGCGGCGCGCGCGGTGTCGCCTGTCTCTGTTGCCGAGACCGCGTGGCGGAGCAAGGGCGCGTCCCAATTTGCGGCAGCCATGCGCTCGCGCAGCGCCAAGCGCATTGGGAAAGGGATTGTATACCTCGGCTATTGCACCTGGCGTGATCTACAAAAACATAAATAAAGAAAGAGACAGGTGAGCATATGTCACTGATGACAAAAGGAATCGGCTTTGTGAAAAAAGCAAGGCACGCGCGCAGTGAGCGGCAGGAGACGCTGCAAAACGCCGTGCTCAGCCCGGTGCGCCGCATTGAGCGCGTCGCCACCAATGAGCGCATCTGTGCCATGACCTTTGACGACGGCCCCTGCCGCCTGCCCCCCTCCAATGATCCGGGCGGCGCGCCGCTGACGGTACAGCTCGTGGAAGCTTTGGAGCAATACAATGCGAAGGGTACCTTTGACGTGGTGGGCGATACCTCCCGTAACTACCCGGACGAAGCCGGTAAAAGCGGCGGTGCCACATGGGGCGGCAAGCGATTTGACCACTACCCGGACATCCACAGAGACAGCGAGGGCGGCGTGCTCCACTGTCTGGACCTCGCCCGCCGCATTATGGACGGCGGACATGAACTGACCAATCACACCTACTCCCATATCCTCTTCGGCCGCAAGAATCTGGTGTACGGCAGCCGCAGCCATTTTACCACGCTTGAGCAGGTAACCGAGGACATTCAAAAGCTCCACGCGCTGGTGCAAAAAGAGCTTGACTATGCCATGACCCTCTCCCGCCCGCCGCACTACGTCGACCGGATTGCGCCGGGCATCAGCAGCTATGAAGCCTATGCCCTCACCGGATACCAGTATATGGCGGCGAGCTTTGACGGCGCGGGCTGGCTTCCCCTGTCGCGCTACGAGGATGAGGTGAAGGCGGTCTGGGAACCCACTGCGACACAGCTTGCGGCCAATCCCGATTATTTCTGCGGACAGATCATCTTTCACAAGGACGGCTTTAATATGGCGCGCCGTACACCCGTGGCCGACGGCCTGCCCCTGCAGCTTGCGGAGCTGACACGGCACGGATACCGCGTTGTGACCGTTTCAGAGCTGCTGCGCCACTCCATGTTCCGGGATGTGGACGCGCAGCATCCGGCGGCACAGGCGGCGCGGACACTGCTCGCCGCGGGCTGGTGCGTCGTCTTCCGGGACAACACAATCCGCCCCGAGACCGTGCTCACCCGGGGCGCGCTTGCCATGATGGCGTACGGCTGCCAAGCGGTGGCGGCGCAGATTGACGGGGTGCGCGGCGGCAAAGCTGCATACTGTTCGGATGTACCGCGTGAGCACCCCTATTGCGCCGCGATTGAGATGGCGGGAAACGCGGGCACGCTCTGCGCGGACGGCGGCCGCTTCTCCCCCGACCGGCCCGTGACGGAGCAGGAGATGCACCGGTTTTGCAATACTTACTTTCAGCGGGAGGACGCCCCGGTGGGCAATGCGCCCTATACGCATGAGGCCGCCCTTCTATTGCTGGCATCCTTCCTATAAACCACAGGGACGGCAACGCACGACCGCATTACCGTCCCTGTGTTATTTTATTGTGATGTAACCTCACGGGCAACCAGTACAAAGCGTCCGTCCGCCGCGTGGTAGGCGCAGGTCGCAAGGGTCAGAAAGCGGTCACCGCTGGAGAGCGGATTGTCCGCCGGTAGGGCAAAGAGAGAAACGCTTTCCAGCACGGCGGCAAACGAATGAAAAGCGGCTTCATCTTCAAAATAAACCTGATCATGCCAAAAAAGATACGTCCCCTCGTCTTGCGCTACCGTCGGAAAGGCGGCGACAATTTCATACCTGCGAACACCGTCTGCGGTTGCAAGATAGACATTTCGATGGGCCTGAAAATAATCCGCATCCTTGAATTGCAGCAAATCGGCAAACATCGTGCCCGATTTCATATTGTGCCCGTACACGATCAACTCGTCGGCGTCCAATCCGCACCGCGCATCCATAAACGGTGTGCCGCTCAGCGAGTAATCTCGGTTAAAATCCTTGCGCAGATAGAACTCCTCACTGTCCGGCGTTTGCATGACCGGATAGTTGATGCGGGTACCCTCCACGTAGACCCACGCAACGGCATCGCTGTTCTCCTCCCGCAGGGCAGCCACCGACGGCAGCGCGTAAGACGTATCCCCCGCGCCGACGAATGCCTCATCGGCAGCGGAGATGCGCAGTGCCTGAAACACGTCTTCCGCCGCCGCACTTGTACGCTGATAGTCCCACAGCTGCCACGCGCTCAGCGCGGCAATGGCGAGCAATATGATTGCCACGGCTATGCGTATTTTTTTTGCCATAGACGCTGCGCGTTAGTCCCGCCTGCCCGGCTTCTTCACGAGAAGCAGCACGCAAGCGCCCGCCACACAGGCAATGATGATGACAAGCCACACGCCAAGCGGGGTCTCGTCACCGGTCTGCGGGAGGGGGTTCCCGCTGCCATCCTGGTATGTAAAATCGGACAGCGGTACAGCCTCATTTGGAATAACGGAAATCACACCGTCTTCATCATATACAATGGTGTCCGAAGGAACCGCCTCTGTGGCGGAGCTGTCGGAATCCGGCGCAAAGGAGCCGCCGCCCAGCGGAACGGTTTCACGCGGGACATCAATCAGCGTCTCGCTCTCCGACGCATCCGTATTACCGCTGTCACCACCGCCCGACGTGCTTGGGGACGCGGATGCCGCGCTGCCGCCGGTAGGCTTGTCGGTGCTGCCGCCGCTGCCGGGCTTGTCGGTACTGCTGCCAGTACCAGGCGTATCGGTGCTGCTGCCGCTGTCAGGCGTGTCGGTGCTGCCGCCGCTGTCTGTTGAGACCTTTGGCGCAACATATATGGTGTAGTACCACACGCTGTCGTCCGCGTTCAGATAAGGTACGCTGAGAATGACCGAGGTCATTGTAATACTGTTGCCGCCCGTAGCGTCCAAAATCAGGATATACGCACCCAGCGCCACGCCGCTGAAGGACGCCTTCCCGTCTGTCCCGGTCACCGCCTGCGCATACGGGGCTATGCCCTGATCTTCGATATATGCCGCAATGGTTGCGGTTGCGGTTTTCTTATCGGCATTGTCCATTGAGGTGAAATATGCCTGTAAATCCACCTGCGTCGCGGCCAGCGCCGCGTCGAGGGTATACACCGCGTCGGACGCGCCGGTGCCGCTGGTGATATCGCCGATTCTGTAAAGTCCCAGTGTCACATTTGACTGTGCCGTTCCGCTGGTGTTCTCCAGCGTGATGATGAAGTTCCCGTTCAGGCTTTCGTTAAATGCAAGTGTTACAGAAAGCACAGTCAGGAGCATCGTAACAGCCATCCCCATGGCACATACCCGTTTCAGATAGCGCTTCAAGCAGCACCACTCCTTCCAGCAAAACATATTATTTCTCTTTCCTGCGCGTCACGCGGCGTGTCACGAGCACAACGACCACCACCGCCGCGATGGCGACCGGGATGGCGACGGCAAGCCGGTAAACGACCAGGCGCTGCGCTGCGGCGGCAGTACGCTCCGCCGCGAGCTCCGGCGGGTTTTCCACCCGGTGCCCCCTGACCAGCAGACGGTGCGAATTGACGCCATAGGGCGTGCAGGTGACCAGTGTCAGGTAGTCCATCTCTTTGTCAATTGCAAGCGCCCCAAGCTCTGCAGGCTCCACCACGAGAATTTGGTCAACCTCATAGGTAAATGTCTCATTGAGTACATGCACCTGAAACAGGTCGCCCACCGCCATCTGATCGAGATCGGTCAGCAGATCGGCCGCCGGCAGCCCCGTGTGGCCGGAAACGACGCAGTGCGTGCCCACGCCGCCGACCGGCAGGGAGGTCTGCGGCAGATGGCCGATGCCCGTCTGCAGCACCGTCTCACTTGCGCCGTGGTAGATGGGCAGAGTGACATTGATTTTTGGGATATCGAGATATCCCATAATTGCGCTGCCGTTTACGCTGAGCAGGCTCTGGTAAACCGGGTCGGCAGACGCCTCCTCCTCCGTGATGCTGAAGTCGTTAAAGCTATGTGCCGCGTTATATGCCTGCGCGTCCGCGAGTATCTGCGCGTACTCCTCCTCACGCAGGTTCCCGACCTGACCTTGGTAATCCGTGATCACGCGGGATTGATTGCGCTCGTTGACGAGGTTGCTGATGGTTGGGTACAGCAGCACGGAGAGGCCAACCAAAAAGACCAGTATGACAATAATTGTCGGCACATGCTTTTTCATTGGACTCTCCTTACATCTGTAGTATTTCCCCTATCCTCCCCGGCCTGCGGCGCAGGCCGGGGAAAACAGGTTTTCGCTATATAAGTCTCTGTTCCAGGGTTACGCGCGGCGTCTGCGGATCACCACATACGCGCCTGCCGCACCGGCAATCACAACGATGCCGACGATGGTAAAGATCGTGGTACCCATGCCGCCGGTGGAGGGAAGCTCAATGCCCTTGTTGTTGGCAACGGTCAGCAGATTGTAGACGCCGGTGGAGCCTTCTTCCAGAACTGTCCCGCCGGAATGCGTGAATGTGACAGTATCATAATCATCCCCAGCCGTATTCAGCGTGTGCGTAATGGTGATCTCTATCGCATCCGCCAAGAGATTGTAGCCTGCAGGTGCTGTAATTTCCTTCAGATAATATGTACCCGCATCCAGTCCCTGGAAGGAAAGATATCCGTCTGCGTCAGAGGTCATGTTCTCAATCACTGCATCGGTGCAGGCCGCGTCACGGTAGAGACTAAACACCGCGCCTTGAATGCCCAACGTGGTGTCATCGGCATCCACTTTGTTGATTTGCAGCTCGTAGGTGTAGACAAGGACGTCATCGTCATCCGTACCATAGTCTGAACTATCATCGGGGTCATTGCTGTATGTCAGCGTAACCTCGTTTGTATTGGCATCATCATATAGCACCGCATCTTCGGTCAGCTCCGCCGTAAATTCAATGACAATGACTGTCGAGGCATCTACCAAAACCTGGTCGCCGAGGTCATCATAAAGTTCATTCAAATCAGCAAACGTAACGGTGAAGCTGTTCGCTACGGAATCATAAACAACTGTATAATTTGTGGCACCTGTTGCATCTTCGCTGATGACGGTATCCGTCGTTACTCCACTGCTGTCAGTCGTCGATACAGTCACTGTAACATCATTGTTAAAGCTCAGTCCAGCGGACATAGTATCCTCAAACTGATAATAATACGTTGAATATGCATCAAAGTAGCTGCTCACCGTACCGGTCAGCCGAAAGTAGACATCATCTCCAATTTCATAGTCGGCAACGTTGCCCCAGTCCTCCCCTTCTTGGACCTCCTTGGTCACGGTGGGAACATTTTGCTTCGGATCAAACGTCACGCCTTGATCGCTGCAGACCGTCTGCAATATGACATTGTCGGAATCGGAAGTACTGACAAAGAGCCAATAGCCATCGTCCAGAGCAGTCGCCGTACCGCCTGTGACTGTCGCATCCGCGGAAGTGCCGCTCAGTGCCGAAGCGAGCGCACGCGCTACGGCTAAGGTTGTGCTCGCGCCGTAGCTCTCCAGATCGGACAGGTACGCAATAATCTCGTCGTTACTTTCAATCAAAACGTTAAGCTCTGTTTCCAGCACATCGGTAAGTGCGGTGATATAAGTGTCGTTTAATGCATAACTATAAATGGTCTCGCCGGAGGCGGCATCCACTGTGCTGCCTGTGATCTTCAAAAGCTGGTAGCCGCTATATGTTCCAGCAGCACTGTCGCCAATTGTGACAGTGGTAGTCGCAAACGCTGGAACGGCCAGCGCGCAGATCATGGCAAGGGTCATGACAATGGACAAGAGTCTTTTCTTCATCAAAAAAACATTCCCTTCTTAACATTAATTCGCATTTGTAATTCTTACTGGAACTGCACTACAGCATGGATTGCGCGGCCAGAACCGGTACCTGAAACATTCATGCACCCGCCTTTCTTCTTTTGTGTATCTGCTTCCATGCAAAGCCAATCCCCGCGCAAAAGATCAGCATACATCCCACAGACCAATATCCTATTATCCCCGTGCCGCCCGCGTCAGGCATTGCGGAGAAATAGAGAACCTTGTTATAGACCGCCACAGCAATCGTCCCGGCAGAGAGTGTTTCCAGTGCACGCTCCTCAATGTCTAAGGAGCCCTGCTGATAGCGTATCCTGTCAAGCGCATACCCCATGCTCTGTGGCGGCGCTTCTGTCACGCGATAGTAGTAGTCGCCCGATAGCCGGGTGAAGGTCACCGTTTCTCCCGGATGGATGGTAAAACTTCCATCCGTCGCGTCGGTGGTCAGGATGGTATTCTCATCGTCAATATAATAGCTCGCACCCAGAACATAATCCCAGGTTATGTTGTCCTTGCTCCGCAGGAGGTAAAGGGTAAACTCTGTTGCGGCATGACTGCCGTACGCGGTGGAGTCCATTGTGTTGCCGTCGTCATCCACAAGCAGCTTTTCCACCGTCAGCCCATTTCTTACCGCGCTGAGCGTCACGCCGACCTTATATGACTCAGAATTAATTTGCTCCGTGGAGCTGCTCGTCGCAGAATAGGCATATCCAAAGGAGTTCCACGCGGTCATTTCATCACCGGTGTAGACAATCTGCCTGCTATTATCCACCTGTGCCTGAAAACGTATGAGGAATGCATCTTCTCCTGACAGCACAGCAGAAAACACAATACGGATTGTATTCGCGCCGGCAGGCTCAGCGCTCCATGCCGCATCGTCTTCCCCTGCCCAATCACGTGCTGTGAGGTCGGCAGTTTGGGTAACATATGCATAAGAGACTTCATAATCGCTGGCGGCAACCGGGGTTCCATCTTTTCTACAGACTTCAAGTTTTATCTCGTCGGCAAAAGAAATTGCAAAGTCGGATTTACGATCCCTCGGGTCAATCACTCCGGTATCGCCGACAAACGGCAGCGTGTCAATGACGACCATATCGTATGCATCATTGCTGCTGGTGTTCTGCACAGTCAACGTATACAGGAGCAGATCATTCTCATCGATGGCAAGCACCGCAGGGCTGTTCTGCGCGCTGACTTCCCCACTGCCTGTCGTTACATCCTGGACATACTTATAAGCCTCATTTGAGACATTGCCGGTCATATTCACGATCGCGTCCGTCTCAAGCCCAATCCTGTTGCCATTGTCCGTCACCGCCGGCCCCGGCTGGAGCGTATAGCAATCACCCGGAGAGTACAGCGCGTACGGCCGCCACGGTACCGTTTTCAGCTATGACCCAGAAATGCCGCTCTCA
>JAJBUC010000021.1 GCA_020860545.1 Oscillospiraceae bacterium
GGCGACCTCATCCACACTGCGCAGGCGTTCCATGACCATCTCACCGATCACCGTGCTGGGAATTTCGGGCTGCATCTGGTTATAAATCGCCTGCTCCACCTCGTCGGCAATATGGTTGAGTGTCTCGAAGGTGACGCGGCGCTTCTCACAGGCGCGGATCATGCCGTTTAGAATCTTGCTGCGGTCAAAGCTCTGACGGCTGCCGTCCTTTTTTATTACCACAATGGGCATCCGCTCCACCGTCTCATAGGTGGTAAAGCGCTTCAGGCAGGACAGACACTGCCGCCGCCGCCGGACCGTGGCAAATTCGTCCGCCGGGCGGGAATCGACTACCTTGCTCTCGGTATAGGCACAATAGGGACATTTCATTTTTCCAACTCCTGTCGCCCCGTACGGGGCGTTTTTTCATCCGCACAACGGGTTTCGGTCAAACACTCAAAAGCGGCGCGCCGGAACGGAGCAGCTCCGTCAGCGGCGGCCCCCAGGGAATGCACTCAATATTCTGCGCGGTCAGCGCATCCTCCACGCCAAGCTCATGCGCGCAGGTCACGCAGGCGCTCAGGTGCACCCCCGCGTCCCGCATTGCGCGGAGGCCGGCGCGCACCTCCTCATTCTCCGCAGAAAGCTTTGTCGCCCCACCCCAGATGATGACGGTCACCGCGTCCCACCACCCCTTTTTCATACTGTTTACGGCATACATTTTTACCATCTTGTCAAAGGTCACCACCTCCGGACTTGTCCAGAGGATATGCACATGACCTGCCCCTGTTCCGTTCATACAATCAGCTCCTTTATTGCCGCGCAAAGCGCGTTCATATCTTCATCGGTACCGATGGAGATGCGCAGATACTCTGTAATACCTGGCCTATCCCAGCGGCGCACAAGGATGTCACGCGCCCGCAGGCCGTCAAAGAGCACCTTGCCCGGCACCTTCGGGTGTGCGGCAAAGAGAAAATTGGCCTGAGACGGACAGACGGTAAACCCCAGCGCGCGTAATTGCGCGGCGACTGCCTCCCGCGTGCGCACCACCCTGGCGGTTGTCCCGGCGAAATGGCCCCGGTCGAGCAGCGCCGCCGCGCCGCCCGCGATGGCCAGGCGGTCAAGCGTATAGGAATTGATGGAGTTTTTGACGCACGAGAGGGCGGCAATCAGGCTCTCGTCCCCCACGGCAAAGCCCACCCGCAGCCCCGCGAGGGAATACGATTTCGAAAGGGTACGCACCACCAGCAGATTCGGAAACGCCTCCACCAGCGGCAGCGCGGACACGCCGCCGAACTCCACGTACGCCTCATCCGCTATCACGACAGCGTCCGGGTTTGCGACAAGCACCGCACGCAGGTCGTCAAGGGGGATTCCCCTGCCGGTCGGCGCGTTGGGGTTGGCGAGCACAATGCCGCCAGCCGTCCCCGTACAGTACCCGGCGGCATCAAATGCAAACCCCTCCTCCAGCGGAACGGTTTCAGACGGTATGCCGAAAAAGGCGGCGTAAACCTCATAAAAGGAATATGTAATATCGGCAAAGCGTATCGGCGCGCGCCCCGGGTCAAAGAATGCCTGAAACGCGAAGGCCAGCACTTCATCCGAGCCGTTGCCCACAAAAACCTGCTCCCGCCGCACGCCGTATACATCACACACCGCATCGCGCAGAATATCGGCCTCCGGGTCGGGATAGAGCCGCAGCCCGTCCCCCGCCGCGTCGGCAATCGCCGCGAGCGCCTTCGGGGACGGCGGATAGGGGTTTTCGTTCGTGTTCAGCTTGATGAGCCGGCCGCCCTTTGGCTGCTCTCCGGGTGTGTAGGGGACAATGTTTCGTATGCGCGCGCTCCACAGACGCTTATCTGGCTCGCTCATTTTCCATCCTCCTCACGCAGAATCTTCCGGATGTTCTTCTCGGCCTTGGCACGCGGGAGCATCACCTCATGCCCACAGCCCTCACAGCGCAGACGGAAGTCCATCCCCGTACGCAGTACCAGCCATCTCTGCGCGCCGCACGGGTGTTTTTTCTTCATCAGAAGCGTGTCTCCCACGCGTACATCCATCGGCATGCTATCCCTCCGCGCCCATTTCCATATATTATAACCAACTTTCCTACCCTTTGTCAATTCGGCAGGCGCAATTGCATATAGTAATTTATCCAAATTTTATCTGTATAAAAGTGGGGAAAACCCGAAAGGATTGGTCAACGTGACAAAACATATCGCCCCCGAAGGACGTCTTTTGCATACGCCGGAAAATCAGGCCGCCTGCGCCGACCTGCGCGCCCTGCGCCGCGCCATGGAGCGCGAGGAAATACTGGAGGGTACCGCGCTGCTCTGTGACGCGGCGCGCAACCTGCATGTTCAGCTTGGAGATTACAAGGGTATGATCCCGCGCGAGGAGACGGCGTGCGGCATCGCGGACGGCAGCACGAAAGAAATTGCCATACTGACCCGCGTGGGAAAGCCGGTATGCTGCACCGTGCTCGGTATAGAGGAGCGCGACGGCGCGCCCCTGCTGCGTCTCTCCCGCCGCCGCGCGCAGTCCATCGCCCAGACCCACCTGCGCGCCACGCTTGCGAGCGGCGCGGTACTCCCTGCCACCGTCACCCACCTCGCCTCCTTCGGCGCGTTTGTGGACATCGGCTGCGGCGTCATCTCCATGATCAGCATTGAAAACCTCTCTGTCTCCCGCATTCCGCACCCCTCCTGCCGCCTGCACGTCGGGCAGGAGATTTATGCCGCCGTGCTCGGCATGGATACGGCGGGCAATCGCATCTACCTCACGCATAAGGAGCTGCTCGGCACATGGTCGGAAAACGCCGCGCTCTTTTCACCGGGCATGACGGTTGCCGCCACGGTGCGCGGCGTGAAGGATTACGGGCTTTTCATGGAGCTTACCCCCAACCTCTCCGGCCTTGCCGAGGTGCGCGAGGGGATCACCGACGGCGACCGCATGTCGGTCTATATCAAGGCCATTCTACCCGAGCGGATGAAAATTAAACTGCTCGCCATTGATCAGCTCCCCCCTGCACCGCCGCAGCCGCTGCACTATTTTCTGCCCGCAGACGGCCGCCTGACCCACTGGCGCTATGCCCCCGAACACTGCGTAAAGCAGGGGCAGGAGACCAATTTTAGTTTGATATGACAATCAAAACCACCGGCCGTGCCGGTGGTTTGCACTAGCCCCCTTGGGGCATGCCATGGGCTGAGCCTATAGGCTCTTCGAACGGTCTGCCAATTGCGCGGACTTCCCGGGCATGCCCTTAAAGGGGGCCTTTTTATTTTCCTCCTTTTACTAGCTCGCCCGTAAACGGGTCGATGTACTCTTTTATGCTCATTTGGTCATCTGCATAATCCTCCTGTAGCTGGTTTCTTATGTACTGCTCTATTGCGCGCTTATTTCGCCCAACCGTGCTTACATATGAGCCAAGACCCATCAAAAAGCCATCCGCTCCAACACATACAATTTTGTTCCCCGTGATGAATGGGAGATTATTGAGGACTGCCATGAGCCGATTATCGGCAAAGAGCAGTGGGATAAGGTGCAAAAGCTTATTGACCGCCGCCCGCCTATCATGCAGGGGAACACCTGTCCATTTTACAATCTGTTCCACGGCCTATTGCTATGCGGCACTTGCGGGAAAAGTATGCAGGTGCGTTATGAGAAAAAGGGCCGCACGGACGTTGACCGCACGACCAAAAAGCGGCGAGAGCCGATTGACAGGGCGTATTACATTTTCCAGACCTATAACCGTCTCGGCAAAGATGTCTGCACCAGCCATAAGATTGAGGCCCGCAGCTTGTACGACCATGTTCTTGCGGACATCCGCTATCATGCGGAGTTGGCGCTCCGGGACGATAACGTACAATAAGTTTCGCAAATTAGAAAAAAGGACATGGGAAAGGACATGG
>JAJBUC010000071.1 GCA_020860545.1 Oscillospiraceae bacterium
GTAGTCCGCAGGGACGGTAATCCCCAGCGCCTCCGCTATCTCGGGGTTATACATCTTCGTGGGCGCGCTTGCAAATTCCACGGCCATATCGGCGGGGTCCTGTCCGTTCACAAGGATTTCATACGCCATCTGCGCCGTCACGGTGCCGAGGTCGTAGTAGCTGATGGAAAGGGTGGCAAGTCCGCCGCCTTTACACATATTCTCCTCCCCGGTGATGACAGGGATCTGCGCCTCAAGCGAGATATTCTTCACGAGGTCCATCGTCTTTGCAATGGTGTTGTCGGTGGGGATATAGATCGCGTCCACCTCAGAGACCGCCTTGGTCATCACGGACTGCAGGTCATTGGAATCCGCAATGGTATAGCGTGCATAGGTGATGCCCTTTGCGTCGAGCGCCTCCTCGGCCTTCTCAATCTGGAACAGGGAGTTCGGCTCTGCGGAGCAGTAGAGCAGGCCCACATGGGCGGCGTCCGGCAGGAGCTCAGCCAGCAGGTCAATCTGCTCCTCGATGGGGGCGAGGTCGGAGGTGCCCGTTACATTTCCGCCCGGATGGTCGTTGCTCTCCACCACGCCCGCCGTCACATAGTCTGTGACAGAGGTGCCGACCACGGGTATGGTCGTCGTGCCGGAAGACGCGGCCTGCAGCGCGGTGGTGGCGTTGGCCATAATCAGGTCGACGTTGTCGGCGACAAATTTGCTGACGATGGTGGTACAGAAGCTCATATCACCCTGCGCAATCTGTGTGTCGAACACAACGTTCTCAGCGCCGAGCAGCTCGGTCAGCTTCTCCTGAAAGCCGAGCGTCGCCGCGTCGAGCGCCGCGTGCTCCTCCTGCTGGACGATGCCGATGTGGTACACCTTCGTGCTCGCCGTATTTTCCACAGCGGGCTCGCCGGACGGCGCGGTCGTCTCTGTCGGCGTGGACTGGCACGCGCCCAGGCTGAGCGCCATGGCTGCGGCAGCGGCCACAGCGCCGATTTTTGCGGTCTTCTTCATGTTTGTTCTCCTCCGTAACATAACAGTTTCATGTATTTCTCAAAAACGCTTTTACGGTATACACTGTAAGAGCATTTTCTGCATTATACGCAATTCGGAAGAGATTGTCAATTCCAAATCGAGAAGTTTGCCATTATTTGCCATTATCTAGAAAAGCCTGTTTTGACTTATCCCCACCGGTATGCTACAATACGAGTGACATATAGATCGTGGAGGCGGTTGCCTTTTGAGAACCGACGTGCTGGGCGTAAAATTTGATCAGGTGACGCCGGAGGAGGCCCTTGCGCAGGCGTGCGCGCTGATGGCGGACGGCGGGTTTCACTACGCCGTGACCCCCAATCCGGAGTTTATTCTGGAGGCGCAGAAAAACGAACCGTTCGCGCAGGCGCTGGACGGGGCGGACCTTGTCCTGCCCGACGGCGTCGGCGTGCTGTACGCCGCGAAAATTTTAGGCCGTCCGCTCAAGGCGCGGGTGACCGGCATGGCGTTTGCCTGCGGCCTGCTCGGCCGGATGGCGGCGCAGAACATCCCGCTCTACCTGCTCGGCGCGAAGCCGGGCGTGGCCGCGCGCGCGGCGGAACAGATGGCGCGGGACTATCCCGGCCTGTGCGTCTGCGGCACCCGGGACGGCTATTTTGAGGACGACGCGCCGGTGGCGGAGGAGATCCGCGCGGCGGGCGCGCAGGTGGTCTTCGTCTGCCTCGGCGCGCCGAAGCAGGAGCTGTGGATGGCCCGGCACGGCCCCGCCACGGGGGCCCGCCTGATGGTGGGCCTCGGCGGCTGTCTGGACGTGTTCGCGGGCGATGTGCAGCGCGCGCCCGCGGCGATGCAAAAGATGGGGCTGGAGTGGCTCTACCGGCTTGCCACGCAGCCCAAACGCGCCGGGCGCATGGCCCGCCTGCCGCTCGTGCTGGTGCAGGCGTGCGGCGCGCGGCTGCAGGGGAGGTAGGTTCATGGCGGGAAAGCTCATTGTCTTTGAGGGCACCGACGGCTCCGGCAAATCCACGCAGTTTCGCCTGCTGTGCGACCGCCTCACGCGGGAGTCGGCGGAATTTACCCGGCTGGTATTCCCACAGTACGACCGGCCCTCCTCCATGCTGCTGCGGATGTATCTGGACGGCTCCTTCGGCGCGCGCCCGGACGACGTGAACGCCTACGCCGCCTCCACCTTTTACGCCGTGGACCGCTACGCGTCGTGGAAGCAGGGCTGGGGCGACGATTACCGGGCGGGAAAGCTGATTCTGGCCGACCGCTATATCACCTCCAACGCGGTGCATCAGGCGGCAAAGCTGCCGGAAACGGCGTGGGAGGGCTTTTTCGACTGGCTCCTTGACTTTGAATGCGACAAGCTGGGTCTGCCGCGCCCCGACTTTGTCTTTTATATGGATATGCCCACCGAGCGGGCGCTCTCCCTCCTGCGCGCGCGGGAGGAGGCGACGGATACCTGCGGGGATATCCACGAGACTGCCGCCGACTACCTCGCCCTCTGCCGGAAAACGGCGCAGCGGGCGGCGCAGTATCTCGGCTGGCACCCGGTCGCCTGCGTGGACGCATCCGGGCGTGTGCGCCCCGCTGAGGATATCCACGCGGAAATCTGGCAAACCCTGACACAGCTCGGTTTTGTCGGCGGCAATCTATCATAAAAAAGGGAGGATACGCACATGGTTCACATCATTCTGGCGGACGGGTTTGAGGAGGCGGAAGCCCTCGTCCCCGCCGACCTGCTGCGCCGCGCGGGGGAGGACGTTCTTCTGGTCGGCCTGGAGGGGACGCAGGTGCGCGGCGGCCAAGGCATCACGGTAAACGCGGACACCACCTTTGGGGAAGCGCACGACAGCACGCCGCATATGCTCGTCCTGCCGGGCGGCGCCGGGGGTGTGGCGCGTATGCGCGCGCACAACCGGCTGCTCGAGCACATCCAGCGCGCATGGGACGCGGGGGTGTACATCGCCGCCATCTGTGCCGCGCCGACCATTTTGGCCAAAATGGGCCTGCTCGACCGGCGCAAGGCGGTCTGCTACCCCGGCCTGGAGGATGAAATGGACTCCGCCGTTATCCAGAAGGGGGAGGCCGTGGTGGTGGACGGGCGCATCATCACGTCGGAGGCCGCAGGCTCGGTCTTCCCCTTCGCACTCAAGCTGGTGGAGGCGCTCAAGGGCGCAGCGCTGGCGGCGCAGGTGAAAGATGCCATCCACTACCGCGCATGAGGAAAAGCGCGCCCTGCGCGCGCAGATCGAACGCCTCCCCCCGGCGGACTATGCGCCGCTGCTCGCGCAATTTCTCGCCCTGCCGGAGGTGGCGCGGGCGGAAACCGTCCTGCTCTTCCGGGGCGTGGGGCGCGAGCCGGACACCCGCGGCGTAATCGCAGAGCTCCTGCGCCGGGGCAAAACCGTGGCGCTCCCCCGCTGCCTGCCGGGCCGCCAGATGGCTGCCATGCGGGTTTTTGCCGATACCGCGCTTGTCCCCAGCGCGTTCGGCATTCCCGAGCCGGGCGCGGACTGCCCGGTCATCCCAAAGGATGCGCTCGACCTGATTCTGGTGCCCAACCTGTGCTGTGACGCGGCGGGGTACCGCCTCGGGCACGGCGGGGGCTATTATGACCGCTATCTGCGGGATTTTACCGGCGAGACCGTGGCGCTCTGTCCCGCTGAACTGCTGCGCGCGCGCCTGCCGCGCGAAGCGTTCGACGTACCGGTGCATCTTGTTCTCTCCACATAAATCACGATATGCGAAAAAGCGGAGCCAATGGCTCCGCTCTTTCCGCAAGACGTTCTAAGTAGACGCTTTTTAGCAGCAGCCACAGTCGTCTTTGCAGCCCCGCTTGCCGCAGCCACAGCCACAGCCCCAGCCGACACAGACACAACCCCACCCACCGCCGCCGCATCCGCCGCCG
>JAJBUC010000114.1 GCA_020860545.1 Oscillospiraceae bacterium
CGGCAAAACCTGTGCGCAGTTGCGTTTTGCTTTTGTGCCAACAATCCGCCACGGATGCTCGCTATCCCCGCTCACGTGCAGTAGAGGCAGACATCAGAAGTTGGCATCCGTGGCGGTTGTGCAGGCACACCGTCAAAGGCTGCTGCTGGCTAAACAACCGGTAAAAATAAAATCAAAACTTGACAGAAGTAGCGGTAAAGGGTATTCTTTTATGGTCACCTCTTTTTTCTTTTCAGAGTGGTGTGCTGCGATCAAGAGAGGATTGGTCTGATTAAAATGATTATCGCGTTTCTGAATCAATTGCCCAACTCCGTCGCGCAGGGGCTGATCTGGGGCATTCTGGCCATCGGCGTTTACATTACATATAAATTGCTCGACTTTGCCGACCTGAGTGTGGACGGCAGCGTCGCCACCGGCGCGGCGGCGGCCGTGATGTGCATTATTGCGGGTGTGCCCATGTGGCTTGCGCTGGTCATCGCGTTTGGCGCGGGTATGCTGGCGGGCCTCGTGACCGGCCTGTTTCACACCCTGCTCGGCATCCCCGCGATTCTGGCGGGTATCCTGACCCAGCTGGGGCTTTACTCCATCAACATACGGATTATGGGCGGCAAGTCAAATGTGGCGGTCAGCGCAAGCAAGTATGACCTGCTGGTCACCCCGCAGCAGATGGTGGTGTCCATTGTCATTCTGCTGATTTTTGTCGCCGCTATTATTTTCTGTGTCTACCTGTTTTTCGGCACCGAGGTGGGCAACAGCCTGCGCGCCACGGGCAGCAACCCGAACATGGCGCGGGCGCAGGGCATCAACACCAGCTTTAACAAGGTGCTGGGCCTTGCGCTCTCGAACGGGCTGGTCGCCCTCGCGGGCGGGCTGCTCGCGCAATACCAGGGGGCCTCAGACGTGAAGATGGGGCAGGGCGCCATCGTGATCGGCCTTGCCGCCGTCATCATCGGCGACGTGATCTTTTCAAAAATATTCCGCAATTTCGCCCTGCGCCTGCTCTCTGCGGTGATCGGTGCGATTCTCTACTATATCGCCATTGCGATTGTCCTGCGGCTGGGGATGTCCTCCACCGATCTCAAGCTCTTTTCCGCCCTTGTTGTGGCGCTGTTTCTCGCCGTCCCGCATTTCAGGGGCGTGTATCTGGCCCGGAGAGGGGTGCGTATCCGTGCTTGAAATCAATCAGGTGGTCAAGGTGTTTAACCACGGGACGGTGAACGAAAAGCGCGCGCTCGACGCGGTCTCCCTCACGCTCAACGACGGCGATTTCGTCACCGTCATCGGCGGGAACGGCGCGGGCAAGTCCACCCTCTTAAACATCACGGCGGGGGTTTACGGCGTGGACAGCGGCTCCGTCGTGATCGACGGAAGCGACGTGACCCGGCTGCCCGAGCACCGGCGGGCAAAGTTTATCGGCCGGGTGTTTCAGGACCCCATGATGGGCACCGCCGCCGACATGGGGATAGAGGAAAATCTCGCCCTCGCCATGCGCCGCGGGAAGACGCGCGGCCTGCGCTGGGGCATTACCGCAAAGGAGCGCGCGCTCTACCGCGTGCGGCTGGCCGATCTGGATCTGGGGCTGGAAAACCGCCTGACGAGCAAGGTGGGCCTGCTCTCCGGCGGCCAGCGGCAGGCGCTCACCCTGCTGATGGCGACGCTGCAAAAGCCAAAGCTCCTCCTGCTCGACGAGCACACCGCCGCCCTCGACCCCAAGACCGCCGCGAAGGTGCTGGAGCTCTCGGACAGGATCGTCGCAGAGCATAACCTCACCACCATGATGGTCACGCACAACATGCGCGACGCCATCGTCCACGGCAACCGCCTGATTATGATGTACAACGGCAGAATCATCATTGATATCTCCGGCGAGGAGAAGAAAAAGCTGACCGTGGAGTACCTCCTTGAGCAATTTAGCCGACTGAGCGGCTCCGACGAGGCGGACGACACCCTGCTGTTGTCATAAAATAAAACAGATCATGATCGGCGGGTCTGCCCTGTATTGTTCAGGGCAGACCCGCCGGCGTTATTCGTATTTGGCAAAATAACCGGCGCTTTTAAAAGCGTATTTTTCGCTTTTTACCCTGCGGGATATGGCAAACGGAATGAGAATCAGGCAAATCATGATAAAGAGCAATATGCCGATTCCCAATAAAATGTCCGTGACGGTAAATGCGTGCCCGGACATCCAGTAGCAGCCGTAAACGCTCAGTGGCAGCAGGCAGACATAGGACGTAATGGTGCCCGGGCCATATATGGTCGTTTTGCCCTTGCCCTGATAGCGTTTTTGCATATGGATGCCGGCACTTGTATGATGCGCCAGTTCGCCAATGCCGAACAATATGACCAGAACCACGACAGCGGCCTCCATGCGGGTTGCAAAAACGGTCAGAATGATAACGAGTATTTCAGCGCCGAGGTTCGTCACCATATTCGTCAATCTGTTCTGCGGGTAGACCATGGGCGCGGCTGATTTTTGCTCCAGATTATTCATATAGAAAAACCCGCCCGGGGCGGTATTCTCCTCAAATACATGCAGGGGAATCATAATTGCCAGAAAACAGATGAGTATTTGCGGAACATCCCATGCACCCCATCGAATGAGAAGCACACACCCCATCATGATGCCGAGCAGGTAAATGCAGTATAACCACGCCTGGTCACACCATTTTTGCAATAGGCTTTCTTTCATAAAAACACATCCTTCTTATTTTGAAAACTCCATAATGGCGTAAGGACTGCCGTTCCGGTCGGAGAGGGTCAGCCAGGCATGGTGCTCCGTCTCGCCCAGCGTGGGGCAGAGGACGTCGCCGAGTCTGGCGGAGGCCTTGTATTCGATGCGCAGCCGGGCGACGGCGCGCGCTTCGGGCAGCAGCTCCAGCGCGGTTTCCACATAGCGCACGTTGTTCATGTGGCCGTTGAAGTCGATGTCTCCGCGGCGGACAGGCTGCTCGGGCAGGGCACGGCAGGGGATGTCCGGCAGTGTGATGTGCCGGTCGAGGTATTGCATGTCCACCTTGGGGTCAAGCACAATCCGCCCGCTCTCCTCCGGCGGCAGCTTCAAAAGCCGCCCGCTCTCATGGCTGACGAACGCGCCGAGGCTCCACGACTGGACGCAGGGCGCGCCGTCCGCGCCGTAGAGCACGGTGTTGCGGTAGCCGGAATAGCCCGCGCAGCGGTAGATGCCTGTCGTGACGTGAAACCGCTCGCCGTATGCGGGCAGGCGGAGCAGATCGGCCTGCCGGAACAGCACGAACATCCCCGCATGGTTTTCGGTGAGAAACCGCACAAAGCCCGGCTCCGACTCCATCCACAGGGTGGAGCAGTCCTGCACCGCGTCGAGCGCGGACACGAGCTTCATCGTTCCGTCGGCCCCGGTCTGGCTTGCGCCGACGCGGCCTGTTGTTGTGTACATTTTGGTCACTCCCCCGGAAATGGTATGTTATGTACATTGTAGACCAATTACACCCCGTTCGGCAAGGCTTTGTTTCTTTTTCGGGGTGGACAGGCAAAAAAAGAGGGGCTGTCTCATAGAAATAACAGACAAGGAGGCGGCCGACGTGGAGAAACCAAAAAAAGACGGCATTCTGGAGCGGACGGCGGAGCTGTTCGATCTGCCCGGTGATATCGTGGCGGGCATGCCGCGCGTGGTGCTGACCGGCAACCGGGAGTTCCGGATGGAGAACCATAAGGGTATTCTGGCCTATGGCAGCGAGGAGATACATATCAACGGCGGGAAAATGATCTGGAAGGTGCAGGGGACGGACCTGGAGCTCAAGGCCATGAACGCCAACGAGCTTTTTATCACGGGGAGAATATTGGGGATTCAGATGGAGTAGACTCGTTATACTGTAGTTCTTGCGGTGGGGGTTCCCCTTGCCCTCCCAGGGC
>JAJBUC010000092.1 GCA_020860545.1 Oscillospiraceae bacterium
AAGTATCTCTCCCTGAAAGGTCAGGCGGAGTATGAGGATTACGCCAGCATCGACAAGGCACCTGAGGAGCGCGAACGCGGCATTACCATCAACACCTCCCACGTGGAGTATCAGACCGATGCGCGCCACTATGCGCACGTCGACTGCCCGGGCCACGCCGACTATATCAAGAACATGATCACCGGCGCGGCACAGATGGACGGCGCGATTCTCGTGATCGCCGCTACCGACGGCCCGATGGCACAGACCCGTGAGCACATCGTGCTTGCCCGTCAGGTGGGCGTGCCCGCCATCGTTGTATTCCTGAACAAGTGTGATCAGGTTGACGACGAAGAGCTGCTTGAGCTCGTCGAGATGGAAGTGCGTGAGCTGCTTTCCAAGTACGATTTCCCCGGAGATGACCTGCCGATCATCAAGGGCTCCGCGCTCAAGGCGCTGACCTGCGAGTCCGGCAATCCGGACGATCCCGACTTTGCCTGCATCAAAGAGCTGATGGACGCGGTCGATTCCTATATCCCCACACCGGACCGTAAGGCTGACCTGCCCTTCCTGATGCCTGTGGAGGACGTCTTCACCATCACCGGCCGCGGCACCGTTGCGACCGGCCGTGTGGAGCGCGGCCAGGTCAACATGGGCGACAAGGTTGAGATTGTCGGCCTGATGGAAGACGCCAAGGAGACCACTATCACCGGCATCGAGATGTTCCGTAAGCTGCTGGACTACGCTGAGGCGGGCGACAACATCGGCGCGCTGCTGCGCGGCATCGACAAGAAGGAGATCGAGCGCGGCCAGGTGCTGGCAAAGCCCGGCTCCATCAAGCCGCTGACCAAGTTCAAGGGTCAGGTCTACGTCCTGTCCAAGGACGAGGGCGGACGTCATACGCCGTTCTTCACCAACTACCGTCCGCAGTTCTACTTCCGTACCACCGACGTGACGGGCGTTGTCAACCTGCCCGACGGCGTTGAGATGTGCATGCCCGGCGACAACGTCGACATGAATGTTGAGCTCATCACCCCGATCGCAATCGAGAAGGGGCTGCGCTTCGCGATCCGCGAGGGCGGACGTACCGTCGGTTCCGGCGTTGTGACCGAGATCGCGTAATTGTTGTAATTGTAATGTATCATAAAAGGAGAGACGGTGCACCATGTGTGCCCGTCTCTTTTTTAAGCAGGGAGGGATTTGTGTGATATTAACCAGTGCCATCACACCAAGTGAAGAAGATGTAGAAGTGATCAAAGAGTCGGTGCTCAATAACCTCAATGTCAGGCAAGTGATCTATACCATCCTTTTGTTGGTGGTATGTGTTGTTGTGATACGTATTATCCTGCTAATATTTGACCGTTTTACGGTCCGTTTGTCTGTAGAGAAGGGGTTGCGTAAATTTCTTCACTCCGTGGTTAATGTGCTTTTATGGCTGGTTGTGGCGATTATTGTCCTAAGCTACCTGGGTGTACCCATGACTTCGCTTGTGGCTGTGCTTGGTATCATCGGCTTAGCCGCATCACTGGCAGTGCAGGGCGCGCTCTCCAATCTGGCGGGCGGTATTATGGTTCTTACGGCAAAGCCGTTTAAGGCGGATGATGTCGTGGAGATCAATTCCGTATCAGGTACGGTGGTAGAGGTCGGTCTGGTCTACACAAAAGTGCAGACGGCGGACAATAAGGTGATTTACATACCCAATAGCGAGGTATCCGGCGGCAAGATCACAAATTATACCGTACAGGAGAAGCGCCGGGTTGACTTCATGTTCACATTGCGCTTCGACGCGCCGATGGAGCAGGTAAAGCAGGTGGTACAAGAGGCCATTGCGGCGCATCCGCTGGTGCTGTTTACGCCGGAGCCTTTTGTGCGGGTGAACGCCTATCTGGATAACGGCGTGCAATACGTACTGCGTGTCTGGTGCGGCACGGCTGACTACTGGACCGTCTACCACGACCTGCTCGAGCAGGTGGGGCAGGCCCTCAGGGCAAACGGGCTGGGCATGGCGGATAGCCGCGTACGTGTGCAGATGGTGGAAGAGCAAAGGATCTGATCAAAGCGGGAACAGGGGGGCCTGTTCCCGCTTTTTTTGCAAAAATGTAATTAAACCTATTGACAAAAAGGAAGTATTGCGCTATAATTCCTGTAATCATATAGGAATTATTGAGTATAGGGTGATAATCATGATCTATGCAGATAATGCGGCCACAACGAAAACCGGCGATGTGGCAAAGGTAGCTATGAACGTATCCATGGACTTGCTCTGGGGCAATCCATCCAGTCTTCATACGCCGGGGCAGAAGGCGAAAGAGGCGCTCGAGAGCGCAAGAGAGCGCATTGCATGCTGCATCGGGGCGGACGCGCGGGAGATCTATTTTGTCTCCGGCGGCAGTGAGGCGGACAATCAGGCAATTTTCAGCGCCGCGCGTCTGGGGGAGCGGAGAGGGAAGAAACACCTCATCTCCACCACCATTGAGCATCATGCCGTTCTGCACACCTTAGACCAGCTGCGCAGGGAAGGGTTTGACGTGACGCTGGTGGATGTGCCGGAAAACGGCGTTGTAGACCCCACTGCCATTGCAGATGCGATACGCGAGGACACGGCACTTGTGACCGTAATGATGGCAAATAACGAGATCGGTACGATCCAGCCCATTGCGGAGATTGGCGCGATCTGCCGCGAAAAGGGCGTGCTCTTTCACACCGACGCGGTACAGGCTGCGGGGCATCTACCGATAGATGTCGGCGCGTTAAAGGTTGATATGCTCTCCCTCTCCGGACATAAATTTTATGGGCCACGCGGAATCGGGGCGCTCTATGTGAAAAAGGGGGTTGCCCTTGTCAATGTGATTCACGGCGGCGCGCAGGAGCGCGGGAAACGTGCGGGCACGGAAAACCTCCCTGCGATCGCGGGCATGGCGGCGGCGCTGGAGGCAGCCTGCGCGCATATGCGGGAAAACACCGCATATGTATCCGCGCTGCGGGAACGCCTCATCGATGGCCTCAGCGCGATTCCCCACAGTATTTTAAACGGTGACAGGGAACGAAGACTCCCCGGCAATGTTAATTTCTGCTTTGAGGGGATTGAGGGTGAGTCCCTGTTGCTGCTGCTCGATCACAGAGGGATTGCGGCGTCCTCCGGCTCTGCCTGCACCTCCGGCTCGCTGGACCCGAGCCATGTGCTGCTGGCAATTGGCCGCCCGCATGAGATTGCGCACGGCTCGCTGCGGCTGACCCTGTCTGAGGAAAACACGGAAGAAGAAATTGATGAGATTATTGAGGCGGTAGACGAGACGGTGACGTATCTGCGCAATATGTCGCCGATCTGGATGGAACTTGTAGGAGGAGAAAAAAGCTATGTTATACAGTGAGAAGGTCATGGACCATTTTTTGCATCCGCGCAATGTCGGCATGATGGAAGACGCCGACGGCGTCGGGGAGGTCGGGAACGCCGTGTGCGGCGATATAATGAAAATCTACCTGAAAATTGACGACGGTGTCATTTCCGATGTAAAGTTTCACACCTTTGGCTGCGGATCTGCCATCGCGTCGAGCTCCATGGCGACCGAGATGATCAAGGGGAAACCCGTGGAGGAGGCTTTGGCGCTCTCGAACAAGGCGGTGGTGGAGGCGCTGGAGGGGTTGCCGAGCCAGAAGCTCCACTGTTCCGTTTTGGCAGAGGAAGCGGTCAAGTCCGCCATTGAAAATTATTATGAGAAAAATGGCATTCAACCCACTGGGGATGCAGCGCCCGCAGAGGCGGCAGAATGATACAGACGCACCGCTCCGGGCTGTGAAAAGATAGCCGGAGCGGTGCGTCTGAAAAATTGAAAAGAACCATTGACAAAGTGGGTTAGCAATGGTAAACTGTAGTCATGATAAAGGC
>JAJBUC010000129.1 GCA_020860545.1 Oscillospiraceae bacterium
TGCCGGTATCCTGACGCGGCCGAGCACGTTATCGGAGGGCTTTTACGTTGTCGAGGCGAAATATAACGACGCCTATGACCAGATGATCCTGCAGATCAGTGATCTGCCGGTGCAGGTGATTGCGGATACAGACCGGGCCATTGTCTGGGTCAACGACATAAGCACGGGCACCGCCGCGGCAGGTGCCACCGTTTATGATGCTTACGACAAAGCAACCTACAAGACCGATGAACACGGCGTTGCCGTTATCAATCGGGCGCTCTGCGCCACCGCCGGTGTGGAGCAGCTGCGCGTCACCGCCAAGGACGGAAGGACGTGTACATGGTTTTACAACAGCCGCACAGGAATAAGCAGCACAGCGGACAGCGATGACTACTGGAACTACCTCCAGCTTGACCGCAGCCTCTTCCAGCGGGACGACGACGTCTTGTTCTGGGGCTTTGCGCAAAGCCGCGCTGCGGAGGAGCCGGTGCAGAGCGTCCGGGCGGTGCTGACGCAGGGGTACTACATCTACAGCCGCTCGGACAGAGACATCCTCCAGAGCCAGACGGTACCGGTTACAGAGGGCACCTATTCCGGCGCGCTCTCCCTGCCCAATCTGGACGCGGGAACCTACTGCCTGTCGATCTATCACGGGGATATTCTGCTTACCTCCACCTATTTTTCGGTGGAGGACTATGAGAAGCCCGCCTACAAGCTGGAGATTACAACAGAGAAAAAGGCGGTCTTTGCCGATGAGACGGTACCCTTTCACATCAGCACCGCGTTTTTTGAGGGGACGCCGGTGCCCGGCCTGGAACTCTCCTACAGGTTCCATGGCTACCAATCGCGCAGCGGCACAGCTGCGACAGACGCCGACGGAACGGCGGTGGTCACGGAAGTGCTTGCGCCAAATAGCAGCCAATCGACCATACTCTCGTTCTCTGCAGAGGCCACCCTGCCCGAGATCGGCGATATCTCGGACAGCGCTTCGGTGCGGGTATTTGTAAACGACATCGACCTCAAAGCGCAGGCCAAGCGGACAGAAGGCAATGCCACGCTCACAGTTGACGTCAACTCCATCACACTCGACCGGCTCAACAACGGCACGGCCACAGGCTATTCCGATTAACTAGTCGCCCCTTGCCTGGGTAAGGTGGTGTCCGTGAAGATTTATAGTGTGTTTAATACTAAGGTAGCGGACGGTTAGTTTTAAGATTACATCGAAAAGAAGAGTATGCAGACCTACAAATATGTGCGCCACGAGGAGACACTGGACCAGTTTACATTGGAAACAGACGCGGGCGGAAAGGCCCAGAAGCATTTTACCGTCCCGAATGTGAAGGGCGAGACGTATTATGCCGCCGTCACCTGTCAGGACAATAACGGGCGAACTGTTTCTAGCACCGTATACATCGGACGGGACTACTCCAGCTACTACAACAGCCTTTCATCACAGGAATATGCGCTGCAAACGGAGAAGACGAAATATGATCTGGGCGAGGAAGTGCAGCTGACGCTCCAGCGCGGGGAGGACGTCGTGCCCGGTAGAAACGTTCTCTTTGTCCAGATGCAAAACGGCATAGGGGCATATCAGGCAGGAGAGAACCCATATACCTTTTCGTTTGCGGACCAGCACATCCCAAACATCTATGTCTATGCCTATTGCTTTGATGGGTTACAATACCAAAATACGTACCGTATGTATAAAAATCTCACCTTCCAGTCTGAGAGTAAGGCACTGAACCTGACGATTACGCCCGATCAGGATGCCTACGCGCCGGGGGACGCATGCACCGTTCGGATTGCGGTGACGGATGCAAACGGCGTGCCAAAACAGGCAAACGTCAATCTCAGCGTGGTGGACGAGGCGCTGTTCGCCCTGCAGGACTACAGCGTCGATCCGCTGCAGACGCTGTACAGTACGGTGCAGGCGGGTATCTCCTTCACCTACGCAACCCATGCATATATACAACTATACGGGTATTTGACTTCCGGGTCTGGCGGCACAAGCATGGCAGAGAGCGCCGATGCTGATACAGGTGGCAGCAGTAATCAGGCCAACCTGCGGGAGACCTTTTTGGATACGGCCTTCTTCGACACCATCCAGACCGATGCCCATGGGCAGGCCGCCTACACCTTCGTCCTGCCTGACAACATCACGTCCTGGCGCCTCACGGCCGCCGGCATCAGCAAGGACCTCTACGCGGGCAGCGCCACCGGCAACGTTGCGGTTACACAGCCCGTGTTCCTGAACTATACCCTCAGCGACACCTTCCTGGCGGGGGACACGCCGACGGTGGGAATTACCGCCTATGGCACCGGGCTCACAGGCAATGAACCGGTGACCTTCACCGTATGGGATGAGGCGTCCCCCGACCAGAAATACACCGCGCAGGGTACCGCGCTCACGCGCATGAACATCCCCCTCTGGGAGATGACGGATGAGGGCGCGCATGCGCTCATTATGCAGGCGGAAGTGAACGGTGGGCAGAGCGATATGGTAAAGCACACCTATGACGTGCTCAGCAGCTACCGGCAGGTCACCACCGCGCAGTATTACGACCTGACTGCCGACACGGTGCTGCAGACCGGCACAAGCGGGCTGACAAACATCACCTTTACCGACCGCAGCCGCGGGCAGTACCTCAGCGAGCTCCTCCGAATGCAGTGGGGCAGCGGAGACCGCGTGGAGCGGATGCTGGTGCGTCGGGAGTCCGCCGCGCTGATCGCCGCGTATTTCCCCGATCTGACCACATGGACACTGCGGGAGGACGCGTTTGACCCCATGCAATACCAGCGGAGCGACGGCGGCATGGCAATTCTCCCCTATGCCGAGAGTGATGTCGTCACAACGGTGAAGCTCATGCCCTATGTGCTGGACGAGGTGAACAAGAATGCCCTGAAAAACTACCTCTACGACATCTACGAAGGTGACGGCGGACAGCAAAAGACTTGCGCCCTTTACGGGCTGGCACAGCTCAAAGAGCCGGTGCTTCTGGAGCTGGATTCCTATGCGCAGCTGGAGGAGCTTTCTGTTCTGGACACGGTTTATGTGGCGCTGGGCTATTGCGCGCTGGGGGAGACCGCGTCGGCAAATGCGCTCTACAGCGCCCGCATCGCGCCGTCGCTGGAGCAGATAGCGCCTTACTACCGCGTGAATACGGGCGCAGATAACGACGATATTCTGGAGGCAACCTCCGCCGCGGTGCTGCTCGCTGCAACGCTGAACCAGCCCGAATGGGAGGGATTATACCAGTACTGCGTCAGAAATCAGACGGTAGATATCCTCATCACACTGGAAAAATTCCGCTACATCGAGATGCAGATGGAGCAAACCACGGCCGAGGGCGGGAGCATTACCTATTCGTTATACGGTGAGACATACACAAGGGATTTGACCGGTGGCAGGAGCTACACCCTGCGCATCCCCGCACAGAATATGAGCGCGTTTGCGCTGCAGTCCGTCGAGGGGGCTGTGGGTGCCGTGTCCTCCTACGAGATCCCCATGACCGATGGAACCTCCGCCGAGACGGGCATCTCCGTGACGCGCAAGTACTATAACGCCAACGGCGGTGCGCTGGAGAACAACAGCATGAAGCAGGGGGATCTGGTGCGGGTGGAGCTCACTGTAACTTATGCGCCCCAAACTGTGCAGGGGTCCTACAGCGTGACCGACTATCTGCCCGCAGGCCTTGCCTATGTGTCGAGCTCGGCAAAGATTGAACATGTGAATCGTTTCGGATATGGTTATTCCTCCTACGCCGCCACCGAGGGCAAGAAGGTGATCTTCTATGACTACAACAGACCGGCCAGTACCCGGAGCGTGTACTATTACTATG
>JAJBUC010000113.1:0-695 GCA_020860545.1 Oscillospiraceae bacterium
GAAAACACACGGTATTGTTCCGCAGAAGCTCACCACGGAAAAGGCGCGTACCTTTGCCCGTGCCGCGCTCCTCGACGCGGGCATCCCGCTCGACGGTGCCATTGAAATTGAAGCATATCCGGAGGTCAGCGGCGTGCTGATTTTTGCAAGCGTCAAGCAACAGGCGCGCAGCTGGTTTTGTTTTCCAGATTTTGAAGACCTGATCCGCGCCGCCTATGCCATCGACACACCGCCAGAGGAGGCTTCTCTTTTTTGGTATGATGACGCGTATTGGCTCTCTCTCCCGAGCGAGTGTGAGCGGCTCGCGGCCCATCTGTCGGAATTTGGCCGGGAGCAGACCCAGGCCCCGTTTCTCGAGAGCAGCCTTGCCGAGTATGGCAGGACGGTTCTGGAGGACAATGCCCTGTCCCGTCTCCGTCATAGCTTTCCCCCGGAATCTGGCACGGAAACCGCGCGGCAGACTGTAGACAAGAGATGATGCTTGTCATTCAGAGGTGTTTTTCGCGGCTAAACCGCCCACAGGCGGCACTTCGGCTGTAATATCACGGTTGTAATAAAAATTGGTGCTGTTTCTAAATAGCTCTGGCAAAACAGGAGCATTGGTGATGAAAGTTCAACACCTGTGCTCCTGTTTTCCGCGTATTTGGGGCATTGATGCACCTCACAAGGCAAATCAACGCAGAGGCAGTCAACAT
>JAJBUC010000113.1:705-3821 GCA_020860545.1 Oscillospiraceae bacterium
TTACTGTCCCAATATGGAGAACATTTCAGTCTTCTGCTCTGCCACTGAAATCCAGAGCTTGAATAGCGATTCTGTTAAGTCTTCTTTCCGGATCAGGATCCACGCCCGATTTCATGACTAAAATTCCTGCAAAATTCTCTGAAGTTATATTCCCTGCCGGGACTGCAGAGAACGGCGAAATCAATATGGGCAAACATATCGCAGCCTTTCCCCTTGGCAAACGCAAAGTCATAAATCGCCCGATGGAACACATCGGACACTACGGCAGCGTCATTCCCAAATGCGCCGCAACCGAATGCGCCGAGAACAAGATGTTGATACCCCAGAAATGCCGCGCACCGGAGCATTCCCGTAATGCGCCCATGCAGCATGTCCACATATTCCCGCTGTGACATTCCCTCGAATCCCAGCCGCACCATCGGTGCCGCACACGTCATGACCGATATGGGAAACGTCTCAGCAAGCAGTTCACCCGCATGGTCTTTTATCACTTCCACGTCAGGCGTAATCATAACAGCATCCGAGCCCATGCGCGTGTTGCGCGACTGATGATACGCATAATATGTTTTTGCCTGCTCGCTTTCGAGGGAAAGGAGCAGGGAACTCCGTCGGCAGAGATCCTCCTCCTGAGCATCTGCACCCCTGCGCACACCTCCCCCAGGCCGCGAGGGGCTTGCGAGGTTCAGGACAAGTACCTTCCCGTCACGGCGCAGGCTCTGGTATCTCTTCCACGCAAGGGAGAGGGCATCCGTATTCTCACAACTGCAGATGCAGGGAACATCGTCTACCTCTGTTGCCGCGTTGACATCAGCGTTTTTTTCCGCAAGCGTGTTTATCTCGTCAGGCAAAAACACACGAACGGTACGCATTCTGGCGGGGGAAAGCTTCAGGCTGATTTTCACGCCATCTCTGATGTAGTATCCCTGTGTGAGAATATCCAGTGTATTGTCAAGCGCACGGATATTGTGCTTTTTGCGGCATTCTTTCTGCCGCTCTTTTTCCCTGATTTCATCCTCGGTAAGCCCTTGATATTCCTTTTCCCGCATCTGCTCCATCAGCTGCTTCATCTGTTCGGATTCTTCCGTTCCACGGCCTGGCATAATACCTATTGCACCTCCATCAATGCGGCAAAAACAGCGTCTGACTCCTCTTTTATATTCAAGTTTGCGATTTTATCGAATTGGGTCCGTCCCGGATTGATCTGGACCACAGTCGCATCCCGTCTATGGTTCTCCCAATAGGCACTGCCGAAGTATCCATTCGTCCCGATCACCAGAATCAGTTCCGCCTGTGATATCCAATTGCGCGCCTTTTCCACCTCCCCATCAAGCAGGCCGATATGGCTGTAACGCTGATACGGAAGGATGGTGCCGCCGCAGACCTCACAGACGGGCATCCTCCCCTGGTTCCAGATACGATAGTCGTCATAATGGCGGTCGCAGCCGGTGCAGACATTGACCTGATAGCTGCCTTGAATCTCCGCGACGTTTTTGGATCCGGCCAATGTGTGCATGCAGTCCTCATTTGTCGTGATGATACCCTGCAGGTTGCCCTCTTGTTCCATTTCACAAAGCGCTTTATGGCTAAGGCTCGGCTCATGATGAAACATAGAGTCCAGATAACTGCGATAAAATGCCTCATACATCTTTTCCGGATTGCGCATCACTCCGGGACGAAAATGAATACGTGCCAGCTCTCTATAGGTGACGCCCCCCGCAGAAAGGGAAATACCCGCGCCGGTAATGGCGACTGTGTACCGGCTGCGCTGAATATATTCTGATAATTTTTTGATTTTATCATCCATTCCTGTCCCCTCCTTTTCCACTGCGCAAAACATGTTCCGCTTCTTTATTGCAATATAAATTCAAGCACATCAGCGGCATCCTCTCTGATATTCAGGTTGGCCATACGATCAAATTTCGTCTCTGACGGATTGAGTTGTACGATTTTAGCCATGGGATTCATACGGTTCATGTATTCTTCGCTGAGGAATCCGGTTGTTCCGATAATGAGGACCAGTTCCGCCTCCGAGAGCATGTCCCCGGCTCTCTCAAGCCGCGTTCTGAACTCGCCGCCGTTTGCATCAGGCCTCCTGTAGAAATTAGCGGGCATCAGCGGACCGTTACAGTTTGGACAGCGTGGTATGGTTCCATGATTCCATACGGTATAATCATGGTAGCGGCGTTCACAGTCCACGCAGATATTGTCGCCAAAGCTTCCTTGAATCTCCACAACATTGTTTGACCCTGCCACTGTATGCAGGCAGTCCATATTGTTTGTCACAATACCTTGCAGTTTTCCCCTTTTTTCCAATTCCACAAGTGCTTTGTGCACCGGGCCGGGTCCCCTGCGAAAGGTCGCGTCCAAAAAAGCACTGTCCATATGCGCATAAAATGCCTCCGGATGGCTGCGTACATACTTGGGCGATAGTACGCGCATAAGCTCACCCCGGTGCATTTGCTGCTTCAAACGGCCGACGCCATACAGGTAGGAGATACCTGCGCCTGTCATGGCAACTGTGTTCTGGCTGCTGACAATATCTGCTTTTAATTGATTGATCTCGTTTTCCATTTTCATGTGAAATCTCCTTTCCCGCTTCCACAGCCAATGGGTCTGCATATGCACTTACAGCTTCACTTTTTTTCCATTATACTACAAACACTTAGGAAGACAAGGGGTATATTGTACGCTGCCGCCTTTTGATTGCGCGTGCACTTTTACAGACAGAAAAAGCCGCCTGAATGTTGTTCATTCAAGCGGCCTAGTGTCTGTATTGTCCATGCGCAGATTGAACCGTACTTTGATACGGAGCACTGACGCGCTTCGCGCTATAAAAACATCTTTGCTGTCTGTAACAGTGGTTTGGTATACATCACTCCCCGGCATTCCCTGTCGGTTTGTTGCGAATGCCGTATCCGTCCAGTATGTCCTTGTACAGCGCATCGTCAAGTGTCACGCCCAAAATATCCTCATAAAACGTGCACACCTCTGTTTTCAAGTCCACGTCCTCATATATCTCTGGAAAGAAGGTCGTACCCATCCACAGGATGGCAAAATAGGTCTCTACACTGCCCCGATGCCCCCACCGGGTCGCCCCCACCGGGATATTGTAGACC
>JAJBUC010000109.1:0-3547 GCA_020860545.1 Oscillospiraceae bacterium
ACTATAATACCTTTACCTACTAGAGGCCAATTTGCGAAAAACTATTGACAGTACCATAAATATTCAATGTACAATTCAAGCGTACTATTAGCTAAACAAACAGAATTATTAGCTGAGAAATGAAATGAGCAATTTCCCTAACCACCCCAAAAGTCCAGGAAATCACCCATTATAAAAGATTCAATGGAGCTTCTGAGCGGACTCGAACCGCTGACCCCTTCATTACGAGTGAAGTGCTCTACCAACTGAGCTACAGAAGCATATTCATTATTCAATTTATTTTTTGTATGTTTAGCAACTCATTACTAGGGAGCAGCATCTCATTACGAATCAGCTGCTCTACCAACTGAGCTACAGTAGCAAATATTTCGCTATTTGGGAGACATACTAAATCAAAACGGAAAGGAAAGGATTCTATCGATGGACAACAAACCATTTATCGGCGTGGGCCACAACCCGGATGAGCCGGACGGCCCCGACCTTCCGCTCGGACTTGGTATGCAGATCGGGATGGACACGCAGGCGATGAAAACCTTTGGCAACATGTCGAACGAGGAAAAAAGCGCACTCATACACCACATTCAGGGCGCGGCAACCGGCGATGAGGCAAAGTCGCGCATTGATCGCGCGGTGAGCCGACTGCACGAGGGCCAAACGCGTTTTTAGACTTACCCCTGCCCACCGTCAGGGCAGACCTATTGGGTACCGATTTATCATGATAGCATATTATCTCCCATTCGTCAATGCAAAAAATCGCAGAATACTGGGAAGCGAGAGCACCTGCGTCGGTTTGGCGCAGGTGCTCTGCGCACCGTATGCCTTATAAGCTATCGCCGAAATCACGCCGGAAGGCGGCGACCAGCTGATCAATCCAGTCGGAATTCGGCTCCAGCCGCCCGAAGAAGAAGCGCATAATTTTGGGCTCCTCCACATAGTGCAGCCCGCCGACCAGATTGCGGTTTTCATAGAGCCACGCGAGGCGGTCAACGACATATTTTATCTGGGAGAGCGAGAACACGCGCTTGGGGATGGCCAGGCGCAGCAATTCCATCTCCGCAAACCGCTCGCTGCCGTCCGGCTCGCGCTGCTCGCTCATGGTGCCGCGCTCCATCCCGCGCACCCCGGAGACAAGATACACCGCCGCCGCCAGCGCCCCGGCGATGTACTGCGTCTGATCCAGATGGGGCAGGAAAGCGGTGGCGTTAATATGACAGCCCAGCCCGCCCGAGGGCAGTACCACCGGAACACCTTTCGCCTGCAGCTCCTTGGAGAAGGTCGCAATCAGCTCGGGCGCCTGCGCGATAAATTCGACATTGAGCGTCTCATAGAGGCCGACGGCCATGGCCTCCATCTCCCGCACGCTCATGCCGCCGTAGGTGAGAAAGCCCTCATAGAGCGGGATATATTCCCGCATATCCTCGTAGCACTTGCGGTTGCTGGTCAGAATCGCGCCGCCCTTTGCGCAGCCCAGCTTACGCCCGGAAAAATAGATGATATCGGCAAGCCTGCCCAGCTCCAGTGTAATGTCCCGCAGCGGTGTGTCCTTGCAGGCCGCTTCCCGCGTGTGGATAAAGTAGAGATTGTCGCTGAGCAGGGAGGCGTCAATGACAAATCGAATCCCTCTGCCGCGGCAAAACGCGGAGACGTCGCGGAAGTTCTGCAGCGAAACCGGCTGCCCGCCAATCAGGTTCGTACCGGCCTCAATGCGGACAAACGCGATTTTGTCCGCCCCCTCCTTTGCGACCAGCGCCTCCAGCTTCGCAAGGTCGACGTTCCCCTTGAATGCGCATGTGGCGTTGACGTCCAGCCCCTCGTCAACCACAATTTCCTCGACGCGCCCGCCCATGTGCGTGATGTGGCTCTTCGTCGTGGTGAAATGGAAGTTCATCGGCACAACGCTGCCGGGCTTCACATACGCGGTGGACAGAATATTCTCGCACGCGCGCCCCTGATGCGCGGGCAGGAGGTATTCCGTGCCAAACATATGCGCGCAGGCCTCCTGCAGACGGTAAAAGCTCTCGCTGCCCGCGTAGGCGTCATCCGCCTGCATCATGGCGGCGAGCTGCTTGTCACTCATGGAGTTGGTGCCCGAATCGGTCAGCATGTCCAGGTAAATATCCCGGTTTTTCAGCAGAAAGGTGTTGCAACCGGATTCCAAAATGGTGTCCCGCCGCTGCTCAATCGGCAGCAGATTCAGCTTTTGCACCACCCGCGCCCGGTACATCTCTACCGGCACGGACTCATTGCCGTAAAACTTAATGTTTGCCATTGCTTTCTCTCCCACTCTACTTAAAATTTGCAAGTGTCCTATTGTAATGCCCGCTCCTGTTCTTTAACGCTTTAAATTATATTACTAAAACGCGCACATGTCAAGACACACAAATTTACAGAGCGGACACTCCGCCGCCCCTGTGGCCGAGCGGGACACGCACGCGAGCGCAGACAGCTCCTGCGGCGTAATGGTGAATTCTTCCTCTAACAGTCCGCTCGTACCACACTTTACAGCACGGCGCAAAAACGCCCACTTTCTTCCAGTCTTCGCCGGACGAGGTTGACATGATACGTCGCAACATGCTAAAATAAGTGTTCGGTGAATTGTCAGGTTTTGCTTGACTGTGCCTCTTAAAGAAGGGGGTTCCCGTGCCCTTTGTTCGCTTGTCCCTGTTTCTCACCTGCGCAACGGGCGGCAGGGCTCCGCCCTGCACCCATGCGGGCATTCCGTCAAAGGCTGCTGCTGACGGGCTTTGGGCACTACCTCAGTCGTGGGGGCAAGGCGAAACAATAGGACAAGCCCACAGCGGGCATGGGCCCCCTTCGCAAAAAGTACAGACCAACGAAAAAAGGCATCCTGCCGCCATTGGGGACTGACAAGTATGATATTTTCATCCTACAATTTCATATTTCTCTTTTTCCCTGCGGCCTTTGTCGGATATTGGGTAATCACAAGGTTTTTCGGCGTACGGTACGCAAAAATCTGGCTTGTCGCCGCGTCTCTGTTCTTCTACGCGCAGGGCAGTATCCTGTTTTTACCCATTCTGGTCGGCACGCTGCTCTTCAACTACCTCATTGTATTCCTGCTGGAGCGCGTCGAAAACCGTTCCTGGCAGGCAAAGGTTATCCTGCTGCTTGCGCTGGTCGAAAACCTCGGCCTGCTGTTCTACTTCAAATATTATAACTTTTTCGTCGGAAGCCTCAACCACGTACTCGGCACGGATTTCATATTAAGGAACATCATCCTGCCGCTGGGCATCTCCTTCTACACGTTCCTGATTCTCGGCTACGTCTTCGAAGTGTATAAGGGGAGCAGCAAGCGCAGTACATTTTTGGATTATTCGGTCTTCGTCACGTTTTTCCCCCATCTCATCGTCGGCCCTGTGAGCAGGCACAACGCGTTTTCCCTCCAGCTGCGCGCGGAGGGCTTCGGCAGGCTGAACGCCCGCAACGACATGAACGGCAGCCTGAGCTTTACCAAAGGCTGCGCAAAGACAAACCGGATTCCCGACCCCCGAATTACCCACGCCCCAACCGGGGATAACGGCAGGGGCCG
>JAJBUC010000109.1:3557-3800 GCA_020860545.1 Oscillospiraceae bacterium
CGCCATCCGGCTCTTTTCCCTCGGCGGCGCAAAGAAACTCCTGATTGCCGACCCACTCATTACGCACTCCCAAAACTTCTCTAACGTCATGGGCACCGGGAACTTTTTTGAATCGTGGGGCGGCGTGATCGCGTATACCTTCGCCTACTACTTTGATTTTTCCGGATACTGCGATATGGCGGTCGGGCGGGGGCTGCTGTTTAACATCAAGCTGCCGTTTAACTTTGAGTCCCCGTACAAGGC
>JAJBUC010000104.1 GCA_020860545.1 Oscillospiraceae bacterium
GTGCACACGTCCCATAAAACATCAGTTCATGGTAGCGGATCAGGTGTGGGCTTGCATCATTGACGCGGTAGTCAAGCGCGCCGTCGTATGCGCAATCCAAATCAAACACTGTCCCACAGATGGTGCAGCGCAAATGGGCATGTGGATTTGTGTTGCCGTCATACCGCTCAATAGGGGTATTCAGACGCATGATCTGGCCTGACTCGGACAAATAATTTAAATTGCGATAGACCGTGCCCAGACTAAGACCCGGATTGTCCTTTTTCAGGCATTGATACACCATTTCAGCGGTTGGATGCCGGTCAGTCGACTGGACCGCCTGCAATACCAACTCGCGCTGTCGGGAATATCGAATTGTTCGCATAGGTCATGCCTCCTTTCCGCATAATGCATACTGTAGTACAGATATCGATTTTTGTTTGCAGTTTAACATAAATTAACATGTTATACAAGAATAATGAAAAAATATTTCCCATTATATTATGCTATCGACGGAGAATACTAATTTCGATGGCGAATCAAACGTCATCGATGAGTTTTCAATTTTGAGGAGGATGCGAGATGAAGCGAGTGATTGCCGCAACCTGTCTGGTATGCGCATTGGCGGGCGTCATGGTCGGCTGTAGAGATAATCGCGGTGTCATAGTCAGTCCGACCCCGGCGACGGGGATTGTCAGCCCGACTACGACACCGACGGTTGTCAGCCCGACGCCGAGCACAACGATTGCATACAATGCGACGGGAACAGCGAAAACCGCCGGTGAAAAGGCTGCAACGGGTGCCAAAGATATTGGTAAAGGAATTGTAACCGGCACTGGTGATGTGGTAAAAGGTGTTGGCGAGGGCGCCGAGGATATCGGCAACGGCATAAAGAAAGCCGCGCGCTAACAGTTATTCCGGAGTTTGACTTGAAGAAGGGGTGAACTTGTATGACGCAAGTTCACTCCTTTTATTATTCGGTTTCAAACTGCAACACGTCATCCTCAACCCTGACAGTAATTGCACTGACGGGCTCCAGATAGCTATCGATAATCAGGCTCGCGATTGCGTCCTCCAGATCCTTTTGTATCAGGCGGCGCAGGTTACGCGCGCCGTAGGTCAGGGAGTAGGATTTTTTCGTCAAATAATCCAGCAGCGTATCATCCCACGTGAAGGTAATTCCTTTTTCCGTCAGTGTTTGCGACAGGTCGCCGAGCATAATCTTCGCGATGGTCTTGAAGTGCTCCTCAGACAGGCGGTTGAAGTATACGATCTCGTCCACACGGTTGAGAAATTCCGGACGCAGAAAGGCTTCCAGCGCCTTTATCGCTTTTTCGCGGCCCTGTTCGCGCATACTCCTCCCGAAACCGCCGGAACCGCTGTCTGTGCTGCGGCCCGCGTTGGAGGTCATGACAATGACGGTGTTTTCAAAGTTTACAGTGCGTCCATGTGCATCGGTAATGTGGCCATCGTCGAGAATTTGCAGCATAATGTTCAGCACGTCGGGATGCGCTTTTTCAATTTCGTCAAACAGGATAACGCAGTATGGCTTGCGGCGCACTTTTTCTGTCAGCTGTCCTGCCTCATCATAGCCGACATAGCCTGGGGGTGAACCGATGATACGCGAGACGCTGTGTTTTTCCATAAATTCCGACATATCGAGTCGAATCAGCGATTCCGGCGTATTAAAAAGGTCGTCGGCCAGACGCTTGACAAGCTCTGTTTTACCGACGCCGGTCGAACCGACGAAGATGAAGGAGACGGGCTTACGCTTGGAGGCAATGCCCACACGACCACGACGGATGGCGGCGGAAACGGCGTGTACCGCCTCATCCTGTCCGATGATGTGGGATTTCAGCCGATCTTCCAGCTTGGAAAGGCGCTCATATTCCTGCTCCTCAATCTGGGTTGCAGGAATTTTGGTCCATAGCTCAATGACCCGCGCGAGATGCGCGATTGTAAGCGGAGGCGCACTTTGTGCGTCTAGCCGTCCCAGCTCCTCCTGCAATTGAATCTCATGGCTTTTGATAGTGGCCAGGCGCGCGTAATCCTGCGCGCTTTCATCAGTGGAGTGTAATCCCTCCCGCTCACTGGTCAACAGATTCAGCTCACGCTGGAGATTATTCTGGCGGCGCTCATTGGTCTGCAGCGTCTCACTGTCCGTAAAGGGGCTGGACACAAGGGCATTATGTTCTGCAGAAAGCTTGCTCAGCTCGCGCCGCAGGTCGGCTTGCCGCTGCTCGTTGGATTTGAGCAGATTTTGGCGCTTATAATCACGCTCGTTGGCCTCGCTCATCAGTGCCTCCCGCTCCTGCGCGAGTGTTTCCAGCTCCTGCTTAATCTCCATGCTGCGGGCGAGTGATCTGTTTTTCAGATTGACGTCGGAGCAGGCCTCGTCAATGAGGTCAATGGCTTTATCCGGCAGGAAACGGTCGGTGATATAGCGCTCCGACATGTTGACCGCCATGCGGCACATCTCGGGCGAGATGGAGACATAATGGAACTTCTCGTAATATGGGGCAATACCCAGCAGGATTTTAACTGCGTCCTCAATGGAGGGCTCCTCCACCATGACCGGCTGAAAGCGCCGCTCTAGCGCAGAGTCCTTTTCGATATATTTGCGGTATTCCGTGAGAGTGGTCGCGCCGATCACCTGAATTTCACCGCGCGAGAGGGAAGGCTTGAGAATGTTCGCGGCGTTCATGGAACCCTCCGCGTCGCCCGCGCCGACGATATTATGCACCTCGTCGATGACCAGAATGATATTGCCGAGCTTCTTGATTTCATCAATCAGCCCTTTCATCCGGCTTTCGAACTGGCCGCGAAACTGGGTGCCCGCAACAAGCGCGGTTAAATCCAGCAGGTAGATTTCCTTGTTGAGCAGCTTGTAGGGGACGTTGCCGAGGAATATCTCCTGCGCGAGTCCCTCCGCAATGGCGGTTTTGCCGACACCAGGCTCACCAATCAGGCAGGGGTTATTTTTCTGCCTGCGGTTGAGGATTTGTATGGTGCGCTGAATCTCCTCAGTGCGTCCGACAATGCGGTCGAGCTTCCCTTCCTCCGCCTTTTGGGTCAGGGAGATACAGTAGCTTTCGAGAAATTTACGCTTAACATTTTTTTCTGTCTTCGTAGTTGTGCTCCCGCTTGTTTTTTCCTCCTGGCTGTGTCGCTGCGTCTCTTCGTTTGTTGTGCGGCCCTGGGTGTGGTTTTGCGCGTTATTGAGCAGCTTATTTAAAAAGGGAAAGGTTGCGGTTTTGCTGTCGTCATCTTCGCTTGGCTCCTGATCGGTGAGGATCAGGCCTTCCATTCCCTCCGCACCATTAAAGGCGGACATCATCTCGCTGGTCAGGCCGTCGAGATCATCGTCACTAATGCCCATCTTGTCCATCATTTCCTCGACGGGCTTAATGCCCATCTCTTTGGCGCACTTCAGACAGAGGCCCTCGCTTTTGGTCGCGCCGCCCTCCATTTTCTGAATAAAAACAATGGCCAAATTTTTATGGCACCGGGCACAAAGTGTTGGCTGCATATATTTCAACTCCTTTTCAAAGAGAAACATGGCATAGGTTCTCTTTTTACATTATAAACAGAAAATATGAACTGCTTATGAAATTCATACAATTTTATTTGCTATTTTGCCACAGGGTCAGCAGGGAAAGGGGGGTGTGCTCTGTAAAGAAGCGTAAAAGAACCGTGCTTTGGATGGCGCCGTCCGGAAGCAGTCCACCGAAATATTGCAGCAGCCAGCCGACCAGAAACAGAAAAATACAGGCCCTCACGAGTCCGAACACTGCGCCGCCCGTATGGTTGAGGAAATTGAGAACAGGGAGCTTTGCCACCAGATTCAGCACCCGGAACAGCAGGTGAAGCAGCGCGAGCAGGATGAGAAAGGCGGCAATAAATACGATGAGATACGAGAGCGCCGGGGCAATGGCGGCCGCGAGCGCGGCGGAAGCGGAGGTGGTAGCGGACTCGACGCCCGCTGCAATGGAATCCTCCATAGACTCAACCAGCGGTGCGTAAAAGCCCATGTCCTTGAGTGCCGCGAGGATGTCAGTGATAGAGTTCGTGGTCTCCGACGCGGCAGCAGCGTCCTCCGTCCCGGCGGGAAAGGTGGGCATTACGGTCTCTGTCTGTTCCTGCAGGCTACTTTGCATCCAGCTTGCGATGTGCGGCTCAAGCTGGGCCGTAAGTGCGGGAGAAAGGGCTTTTGAAGCCATCCCCGCGCCGAACAGGGCAAGCAGCACCGCAACCAGACCGCACAGGGACAGAACCAGACCGCGCCGTGCGCCGGATATGATGAAAATAAGCAACACAACCGCGACAATCAGGTCCAAAATCAGATAGACGCTCATAAAAATATGCTCCTCTGTTATTATGGCAGGATTACGGCCCACTCGCAAGCACTTTTTCTTGCCAGCGATCAGGATGGGAGATAGAGCCGCGCGGTGCTTGTGCCGATGAGCATGACACTTCCGTCCGGCTGCATAATCACCTGCTTGGCACTTTGCGTGCCCTCCAGTGTGTGGTATAGCTTGAGATCCTGCGTGTAAATGTCGAGGCGGTCGGCAGTCAGGACGGCCAGATACCGCTTGGAGGCGGAGATGGAAAGTACCTGCTCGTTGAGCGCAAGCTCCGACACGTCCCCGCTGCTGCTGAGCACAGTCAGCGTCGCTTTGGACCCGGCGCGGTATTTCCCGATCAGCAGGGCGGAAAAACCGTCCCCGCCCAGCGTATATTCTTTCAAATACTGGTTTTCATAGCTGCAGGTGGCGAGGGCAGTACCGTCTGGCGATGTGAGCGTGAGATTGTCGTCACCCAGCGTCCAAATACCGCGTTCGTCCCATCGCATGGACAGAATAACCGTGTTACCGAGGGAAAATTCCGATACCGGCTGCGGCTGCTCCGTGCTGCTACCCGAGAGAGGATAGATGGAGACACTGCTTTCAAAGCTGTTTCCCGTCACACCCATGGTCAGCACGGCAACCTGCTGGCTGTCGGGCGAGACCATCGCATCGGCAATGAAGCGGCTGGAGAGGCTCAGCTGCAGGATCTGGGAGCCCTGCGGATTGTATACCTTGAGGGCGCTTTTGTATCCGCCCGCCTCAGTGACGGCACAGACATAGCCGCCACCACTTACAGAAGCCGTAACAATACTGTTATCTGCCTCCATCGACAGGGAGAAAGCCTCCTCTCTGTCGCGGAAGGCATAGAGCACTGCCGTATCCGAGTCGTAGACGATGCCCGTTTTACCGTTGGCGGAGGCAAGTGGTTTTTTGAGCGAAAGCTGCAGATCCACATAGGCCGTGCCGCTCCGGGAGTAGAGCTGAATTCCGTGGTCGGAGCAAAGCAAAAGATCACCGTCGAGCACCGCGAACGACTCTGTCGCGCCGCCGTTATAGGTAAAACTGTCCGCTTGGCCGGAGTCGTTGCGCTCTAGTGAATGGTATGTAAAATAGCGCTTTATACTGTCGAAATTCAGATCCTGATAGTGCGCGACCAGAAAGACGGCACCCACGATCAGCGCGAGTGTTACCACAAAGGTGAGGAAGCGGACAAGCAGCTTTGGCCGTTTTTTCGCAGTCTTGCTTTTCATATTCATAAAACCGCCTCCTTATACCATAGCTTGGTCATGTAAAGCCCGTCAGGCGGAACAGTGGGGCCGGCCAGAGTGCGATTTTTCGCGGCGAGGATTTCCGCGACCGCGTCAGGTTGGAATTTGCCCTCCGCCGCGTAAATGCAGGTACCCACCATGGCGCGTACCATGTTATAGAGGAATCCGTCGGCGCACACCCGGCATGTTATCAACGCACCGCTGCGGGTGATCTCAAAATAGTATACGGTGCGCACCGTGGAGCGCACACTGGTGCCGACCGACTGCACGGCGGCAAAGTCCTTTGTGCCGACAAAATGCGCAGCGGCGCGCTGCATGACCGTCTCATCGAGCGGTTTGGGATAAAACCAGGCGCGGTTTACATAAAACGGATTCCCAAGTCTGGAATTGTAGATGCGGTAAGTATACTCCTTTTTCTCGCAGGAGCCAATGGCATTAAATGTTTCGGAAACCTCGGTGGCCTTGGTCACAACAATGTCGTCCGGCAGGCGGGTATTGACAGCAAGGGGCAGGCGGTCGCAGGGGATGGTGGAGTCGGTACGGAAATTTGCGACATAGACCTCCGCGTGCACCCCCGCGTCGGTGCGGCCAGCACCGGTGCATTTGACCGGATGGCACACCACGCCCCGAATGGCTTTTTCCAATGTCTCGGCGACCGTCACGGCGTTTTTTTGCACCTGCCAGCCGTGGTAGGCGGTGCCGGCATACATCAGTTTCAGTGCGATATTACGCATGGCTTGTCTCCTTGTCTCTTGACTGCAGGTTCTAAAACCCAAAGTGGGCCAGTGTGCCGATGCCGACCGTCATGACAAGGGCAAACAGCAAAACCGATATATCGGCGGCGCGCAGGCGAAACTGCCGCATTTTGGTGCGCCCCTCGCCGCCGTGGTAGCAGCGGCATTCCATGGCAACCGCCAGCTCGTTTGCCCGCCGGAAGGAGGAGACAAAAAGCGGAATGAGCAGAGGGATGAGTGCCTTCGCTTTTTGCAGGAGGTTGCCGGTGTCAAACTCCGCACCGCGCGCCTTCTGGGCGGACATGATCTTATCCGTCTCTTCGATGAGCGTGGGGATGAAGCGCAGGGCAATGGCCATCATCATTGCGAGCTCATGCACGGGCACTTTGAGCTTCTTGAGCGGGGCGAGCAGGGACTCAATCCCGTCTGTGAGCAGCATGGGCGATGTGGTATAGGTGAGCAGAAAGGTGCAGGCGATCAGCATAGCGATGCGCACCAGAATATAACAGGCGCTCCGGACGCCCTCGGCATATATCTCCAGTTTCCAGAGTGTGAGCAGCGGCTCGCCCGCGCCCTTGGTATAAAAGAGGTTGAGCACTGCGGTGATGGCAACCACCAGCACGATCGGACGCATCCCTCGCAGCACGGCGCGAAAGCCCACCTTGGAGATGAGAATTTCCGCCACCAAAATCGCCGCCAGTATGGCATAGGTCAGTACGTTCTGGCAGAGAAAGAGGGCGACAATGAACAAAATAACAAAGATGATCTTAACGCGGGGGTCCAGGCGGTGGATGAAGGTATCACCCGGGAAATACTGTCCGAGCGTAATGTCTCTAATCGCCATATCCCGCCCCCCGTCCCGACAGTGCGGCCAAAAGGGCCCCCTTTTCCTGCTCCACGGTGCAGACCGACGGGGCGACGTCTAGGCCCAAGGCGCGCAGATGCTGAAATACGCGCGTCACCTGCGGCACGCCAAGACCGATTTGCTCCAAAAGCGCACCCTGCGCGAAGACCTCTTTCGGCGTTCCGGAGAGTGGAATCGTGCCGCCATCCATCACGACGACGCGGTCCACCATCCGGGCCACATCCTCCATAGAGTGGGATACGAGGATGATGGTGGCATTTTTCGCCCTGTGGTATTCCCTGATGTTTGCAAGAATCTCCTCCGAGCCGGCGGGGTCAAGTCCGGCGGTTGGTTCGTCGAGCACCAGTACAGACGGCTCCATAGCGATCACGCCCGCAATGGCGGCGCGGCGCTTTTCGCCGCCGGAGAGCTCAAACGGGGACTGGGTGAGCAGCGCGTCCTCCAGCGTTACAAACGCGGCGGCATTGCGCACGCGTCGGTCTATCTCCGTGTCATCGAGCCCCATGTTCTTCGGGCCGAACGCGATATCCTTATACACCGTCTCCTCAAAAAGCTGATACTCCGGATACTGAAACACAAGGCCGACCTGAAAGCGGGTTTCGCGCGTTTTCGCCTTGCTCTGCCAGATGTCCTGTCCGGCAAATGTGACCGTGCCGCTTGTGGGCTTTAAGAGGCCGTTGAGGTGCTGAATAAGCGTGGATTTGCCCGAACCGGTATGGCCGATGATGCCCAGATATTCGCCGCTGTACGCGGTAAAATCCACCCCCGAAATGGCGGTGCGCGCAAAGGGCGTGCCGCCGGAGTAGATATGGGTCAGCTGATGTGTTTCAATGATTGCATCCAATGACTTCGCTCCTTATTTCGGTTGGTTTTGAAATAACTGCGCGATTGCCACCGCACATTCCTCGGTGGAAACAGCGTCGAGGGGGACGTCATAGCCGCTCTGCCGCAGCTCCCACAGCAGCGCCACCGTCTCCGGCACCGCCAGACCGAGCGCGCGCAGCTGCTCCACATGCTGAAACACGGCGCGCGGCGGGCCGTCGAGCGCAATCCGGCCTTTCGACATGACGATAAGGCGGTTTGCGAGCGCCGCCTCATCCATGTGATGGGTGATTAGCACGACCGTCACCCCCGCGGTCTGATTGAGCTGCATGACCGTCTGCAGCACCTCGCCACGCCCGATGGGGTCAAGCATGGCGGTCGGCTCGTCGAGGACAAGGCAGCGCGGGCGCATGGCGAGGATACCGGCGATGGCGAGGCGCTGCTTCTGCCCGCCGGAGAGGAGATGCGGGGCGTGCTTGCGGTATTCGTACAGACCGACCTGCCGGAGCGCCTCGTCCACCCGCGCGCGGATTTCGTCGGGCGGCACACCCAGATTTTCCGGCGCGAACGCGACATCCTCCTCCACCACATTGTAGACAATCTGGTTATCCGGGTTTTGAAAGACCATGCCGACCGTGCGCCGGATTTCCAGCAGGAGGGACTCGTCCGCCGTTTGCATCCCGTCCACCCACACGGTACCGCCTGTGGGCAGGAGAATGGCGTTCATATGCTTTGCAAGGGTGGATTTGCCGGAACCGTTGTGCCCCAGCAGGGCGACGAAATCCCCCTGCTTGATGGACAGGTTTAAATCGTGCAGGATCAATGCGCCGGAATGGTTCTCGTCGGCCTCATAGGAGAAGGAAAGCGCCTCGGTTTTTATAATTGGGTCGGTCATGACATTTCCTTCCTTGCCGTCCAGCGGCCCGCCGCGCCGCAGGGGAGCACAAGCCCCGTTTCCGTGACGGGGAGGCCCAGCTCCGCGCTGCGCGCCGCGCCGCCGTGTACCCTGCCCACCACCGATTCCAGAATATAGGTCAGTACACCGGGGGCAAGGCCGGTGGTATAGGAGCTGATGAGAAAGAAGAGCGGTGTGTCGGAGAGCAGCTGTGCGGCGAGCGAAACAAAGGGATAGAGGTTTTCCTCCAGCTTCCACACCTCACCCGACGGCCCGCGTCCGTAAGAGGGCGGGTCCATGATGATCGCGTCGTAGCGCCGCCCGCGCCGGAGCTCCCGCTCTGCGAATTTGGCGCAGTCGTCGATAATCCAGCGGATGGGGGCGTTTTCGAGCCCGGAGCTTTTTGCATTTTCCTTTGCCCAGCCCACCATACCCTTGGCGGCGTCGACATGGCACACCGCCGCGCCCGCCGCGGCGCACGCAACTGTCGCGCCGCCGGTGTAAGCAAAGAGGTTGAGGACAGAAACGGGGCGGTTTGCCCCCAAAATTTCACGGCGGACAAAGTCCCAGTTGGCGGCCTGCTCCGGAAACAGCCCCGTGTGCTTGAAGTTCATAGGCTTGACGTGAAAGGTCAGGTCGTCATACCGCACCGTCCAGCGCGCGGGGAGCTTTTCCTTCTCCCACTGTCCGCCGCCGGAGGAGGCACGGTGGTAATGCCCGTCCGCCCGCGCCCATCCGGCGTGGCGGCGCGGGGTGGCCCAGATCGCCTGCGGGTCGGGCCGGACAAGGGTATATTTTCCCCAGCGCTCCAGCTTTTCCCCTCCGCCGCAGTCGAGCAATTCATAGTCCTTCCACTGATCCGCAATCCACATTGTATCCCGTCTCCAAGCAATCCGGGCACCGCCGCCCGCGTATTCGTCGTTTCGTAGATTGTCCTATTATAACACCTGTGTAAAAGAGCGTCAATTAGAATAAGGATTGTACTTCCCGTCGAACTGTGTTACAATAACCATGAATTTCTATGTGGCGAAAAGAGGGGTTAGCATGGACGCGACACAGCAGCAATTTCGGACGGCGGGATTCGGCGGCTTTCACAAGCAGGATGTGCTGCAATATATTGAGTCGAGTGTGCGTGCGCAGGAGGAGCAGACTGCCGAGACACAGGCGGAGCTCAGCCGGCTGACGCGGGAAAGGGACGCGGCGCAGGCACAGGCGGACGAGTACGGTGCGCGTGTCGCGGCGCTGGAGGAGGAGCTGCGGCAGTGCAGGCAAACGCTGGAGCAGACGGCGCAGGAACGTGAGACGGCACGCGGGGAAGTGACACGTCTTACGGAGCGCCTTTCGGTTCTGGAGGCCCATGTGGCGCAGATTGAGCCCCTCGCGCAGACCTATGAGCAGGTCAAAGACCGCACCGCCGGGGTGGAGCTGGAGGCCCACCGCCGTGCCCGCGCCATTGAGGAGGAGGCCATGGCGCAGGTGCGCAGGACAAAGGCGGAGGTACGCGTTTGGGCGGATAAAGTTCAGATGGAGTATGACCGGATGCGTGCCGAGCTCGACGGAGCGCTCAAAGGTATTTCGGGCGATTTCGGGAAAATGCGCGAGCGGCTGCAGGTGATCTCCGGTACAATGGGCACGGAGGACACCAATCTGAAGAATATTTTACGTCCCTACCGCGAACCGGAAAAGGCGAGGGAGCAGGGGCGGTAAGAAAGGTGGTATTTGTATGGAGTATCAACTGGACACGACAAACCTGAGAGATGCAATTCCCATGCTCAACGCTGGGGATCGCGTGCTGCTCAGCGGATGTATTTATACCGCGCGTGACGCGGCGCACCAGCGCTTTTTTGCGCTGCTTGATCAGGGGAAGCCCCTGCCGATTCCCATCCATGAGGCGGTCATCTACTATGCCGGGCCCACACCGGGCCAGCAGGGGATGGCGGTGGGCGCGTGCGGCCCGACGACTGCCGGGCGGATGGATATCTTCACCCCACGCCTGCTCGATCTCGGACTTGTGGCGATGATCGGGAAGGGGGAGCGCAGCGACGCGGTGGTGGATGCCATTGTGCGCAACCGTTCCTGTTATTTCGCCGCCGTTGGCGGCGCGGGCGCGCTGATTGCAAAATGCATTGAAACCGTCGAGGTAGTCGCGTTTGACGACCTGGGCTGTGAATCGGTCAAGCGCATGACCATCCGCGACCTGCCCCTCACCGTCGCGATTGACGCGAACGGCGGCAATCTCTATAAGATAGGCCGCGCGCAGTACGAGCGCAAGTCTGGCTGATTTCAGGTGCAAATAACGTATCACGCGCAAAAGGCGAGATAGTCGTCCCGAAAAGGGCTGACTGTCTCGCCTTCTACTATGCTTTGTACAAAACGGATCGGGGCACGCCCACCTCGCATCTAAAATTGGCGGAAGAAACCGGCAAGCGGCACAGGGAAGTGCAATCCGCCAACATCAGGAGGACAGCAGCAGGATATGCTCCGGCTGGAGGGCTACATAGAGCTCCGTGGGATTTCTGAGCGCCGCCCACTGCTCTTTCGGCAGCTCCATACGCAGAAGGGAGAACCCCTCATGCCCGCCGGGTGTGGTGAGCATGACCACCGTGGCAAACGGTTCCTCCACCACGCGGCTCACGCGGCAGAGGATGCGGTTTTCGCCGGTTGCGTCTGCGGGCTGGATAAAGTGGGCACGGTATCCGATATGGGTAATATCCGGCGCGACGGGCTGCGTGGTGCGCAAGGTGACCCCCCAGTCGAGCGCGGAGAGGGTGCCGTCGGACAGCGCCCGCGCGCGGGAGAAATTTTTGCAGCCGGAGAGCAGGCAGGAGGACATGGTGCGCGGCGTGTCAAAGAGCTCCCGCACCGGCTGGATCGGCTCGGACCTGCCGCCGTTTAGTACACAGACAGAGCGGCAGAGGCGGTACACCTCATCCCGGTCGTGGGTGACGAGCAGGACGGTGCCGGGGAACGCGGCGAGCAAATCCATCAGCTCCAGCTCTACCTTCCATTTGAGGTAGCTGTCCAGCGCGGAAAAAGGCTCGTCGAGCATGAGGATACTCGGCTCGCCCGCGAGGATACGGGCGAGGGCGACGCGCTGCTGCTGTCCGCCGGAGAGCTGGTGGGGGAGCTTGTCCGCCATGCCGTCCAGATAAAAGGACTGCATAAGCTGCTCAACCCGCGCAGCCCGCGCCAGCTTGTCCCGCTCCCGCGTACCGGCGGCGATATTCTGCGTGACGGTCATGTTGGGGAACAGGGCGTAATTTTGGAACAGGTAACCCACCCGCCGTTCCTGCGGGGTGAGATTGATGCGCTTTGTGCTGTCAAACAGCACCCGCCCATCCAGCACAATCCTGCCGTGGTCGGGGGTCTCAATTCCGGCAATGCATTTGAGCGTCATGCTTTTCCCGCAGCCTGACGCGCCGAGCAGTCCTGTCACGCAGTTTTGCGCATCCAGCGAGACGTGAAGGTGAAACCGCCCCAGTTGTTTTTCTATGTCGATTTGGAGCATATAATATCTCTCCTCAAAGGCGCTACTGCGAAACGCCTGCTTCGAGTATGTTCAGGTCGCGGCGCTTTTGCCGCTGGTGCTGTTCCAGAAGGTTGATGGCGACCAGCACCACAAAGGAGATGATGAGATTTACCGCAACCCATTGGTAGGCAAGGGTGTCCTTTCCCTCCCGCCAGAGCTGGTAGACCGTTGTGGAGATGGTGGCGGTGCGGCCCGGCGTATAGCCGGAGACCATGCTTGTCGCGCCGTATTCCCCCAGCCCACGGGCGAACGCCAGCACTGTGCCCGCCATCAGCCCCTGCGTGCAGCCGGGCATCAAAACCCGCCAGAAGATCCATGTATTGGAGCGCCCAAGTGTCTTCCCGGCGTAAAGAAGATTCTTGTCAAACGCCTCAAACGCGCCGCGTACGGTCCGGTACATCAGGGGGAAGGTGACGATAATCACGGCGAAGATAGAGGCGTACCACGTCATGGTGATTTTATTGCCTGTAAGCTCCAGATAAAGCGAGCCGATGGGGCCAAACGGGCCAAGAAGCTTTAAGAGGAAAAAACCGACAACAGTCGGCGGCAGCACAAGCGGCAGTGTCAGAACACAGTCGAGCACGCCTTTGCAAAAGCGCGGCAGCTTTGCAACGTAATAGGCCAGAAGAATGCCGAGAAAAAAGGTGAACACCGTGGAGATCAGCGCGATGCGCAGGGAGTTGAGCAGAGGGAACCAATCCATAACATACCCTCCCATTCCTTTGTAAGACTTGATAAAAATGCCCGAGGGCGGATGATTCCACCGCTCCCGGGCAATTTATAGCTGATGTGGATTAGGCCGCCTTGCTAAAACCGGCCGCCGTGAAGATCGCGGTTGCCTCGTCGCTGGAGAGGTAATCGAGAAATTCCTTCGCGGCTGTTTCGTTTTGGGTGATGTTGAGGACGGCAGCCGGGTAAATCACAGCCTCATGAGAATCGGCGGGGGCCTCTGCAACCACGGTGAGACCCGCATCAGTCGCGTCGGTGAGATAGACAATACCGGCGTCGACCGCGCCCTCGGAGACAAAAGAGGTAACCTCCTTGACGTCTGAGCCGTAGGTCAGCTTGGAGTCATTTACCAGCTGATCCCATAGCCCCATGGAGGTCAGCGCCTGCTCTGCGTAGCGTCCGACCGGCACGTTGGCATTGCCGACTGCCAGCAGTGTCAGCTTATCGGTGCCCAGATCCTCAAAGGAGGTAATCCCGGCGGGGTTGCCTTCCGGAACGACCAGAACCACGGTGTTGGAAAGCAGGTCGATGCGGGTACCCTGCAGAACAAAATCGGCACCGGTGGTATTATCTGTGGTATTGGTGCTATCGAGCTCATTCATCTCCTTTTCCCCTGCGGAGAAAAAGATATCCGCGTTAGAACCCTCTTTGATCTGGGTGACGAGTGTCCCGGAGGATCCAAAGGTGTAATTGATCGTCACGTTCGGGTTGACGTCTTTGTACATCGCCTTAATCTGCTCCATGGACGAGGTGAGGGAGGCCGCCGCAAAGACTTCAAGGGTGATCGGCTCTGTGGTGGCGGTCTCCGTCGTTGCGGGCAGAGATTCGCTCGGCGGGACTGAGGTGGTGGTGCCGCTGCTTCCGCATGCTGCAAGGGAGAGCGCCATCCCGGCGGCGCAGAGAAGAGAAAGAATCTTTTTCATTGCTTAAACTCCTTTTTTGTGTTTGGTTGCCTGTCCGCCGTATACGCGGACAGGTTTGGTGAATGTCTTCTCTCTATTCTGTACGAGAAACCACATTCCTCCTTTCCAGAATTATCGGGCACAGTTGCTTGTGTCGCCCTTTAATATCTCCAGACCGTGCGCCAAAGAGGGGAGGATGTAGTCGAGACATTCCTGCACCGCTTTGGGGCTGCCGGGGAGATTCACAATGAGGGTACCCTTCCGGATACCGGCAGTTGCGCGCGAGAGCATGGCGCGCGGGGTGATGGCGAGCGACGCATAGCGCATCGCCTCGGCAATACCGGGGGCGGGCCGCTCAATGACGGCGGCTGTGGCCTCCGGCGTGCAGTCGCGCGGGGAAAAGCCCGTTCCGCCCGTGGTGAAGATGAGGTCTGCCTGCTTCCCATCACACAGGTCTGTGAGCACCGCTTTCAGCTGCGCCTCCTCATCGGGCAGGAGTGCGGTATGAACCACGTCATAACCGGCGGCCTGCACCGCCGCTACGATCACAGGGCCGCTTTTATCGGCGCGGCCCCCGGCAAAGCCTGAATCACTCAGGGTAATGACCGCTACTCTGTACATGGCGCATCCTCCACAATCGTCAGCTCGTCACCGACCGATATCGTTCCGCCGTGCAGAACGCGGGTGAACACACCCTCGCGCGGCATGATGCAGTCGCCCATCGTCTGATAGATGGCACAGTGGGCGTGGCACTCTTTCCCGATCTGCGTCAACTCCAGAAGGACATCATTGCACTTGAATTTTGTCCCAATCGGAAGGGTTTTAAAATCAAATCCCTCTACAACCAGATTTTCTCCAAATGCGCCGCTGTCCACCTCGGCGCCGCGCGCGCGGAATTCCTCCACCTTTTCATGCGACAGGAGGGAGACCTGACGGTGCCATTTCCCGGCGTGTGCGTCGGTCTCAATCCCCCAATCGGTGGTGAGGGTAACCGACCCTACGTCTTCTTTTTGCGTTCCTTTTTTCTCGCTGACGCATACAGCAACAATTCTACCCATTTCTATGTCCTTCCTTCCATTTTCATTCTGAAAATGTCACCTGTGGGCGGGATATCAATATTCAGCCGCCGATCTGATGCATATTTCGTGTTTCATCCATGGTTTCTCCGTGCTCTGAAAAATGATGGGAGGCTGGCTTCATCGCGATCGCCTGCGCAATGGCGGCGCGCAGTGTGTCGTCATTTGCACCCGCATTGAGGAGCGCTTTCAAATCCGCGCCCGTCTCGTATTGCAGGCAGGTTTTGAGAAATCCCGTTGCGCTCAGGCGCACGCGGTTGCAGCGATTGCAAAACTTGTGTGTCATCGCGCTGATAAAGCCGACCCTGCCCTGAAAGCCTGCAAAGGTGACGTACTCGCCGGGGCCGCCGCCGTCCGGCTGCGCACAAGCGATTGCGCCGCCAAAGGCGTCCTCCAGCATGGCGAGCACCTCCGCCTGCGTTCTGCGCTGTTTGGTACCGCCAAGGCCGATTGGCATCATTTCAATGAAACGGACGGCGATGTCATGGTCCCTGGCAAGCGCGGCGATGGGGATGAGCTGCGCATCGTTTTCTCCGCTTGGCACACAGTTGATCTTTACATTCCAACCGGGTACCGCAAGCGCAGCGTGGATTCCGGCGATCACCCGGTCGAGCTCATCGCGCCGCGCAATGGCGGCAAACTGCGCCCGGTCGAGTGTGTCAAGGCTGATATTCACGCCGTCGAGGCCGGCGTCCAGCAGTGCGGGAAGCTGCGCGGCCAGTAACACGCCGTTCGTGGTGAGGGTGACCTTCTCTATGCCGGGGAGGTCCTTGATCCCACGCACAATCTGCTCCACACCCTTGCGCACAAGCGGCTCGCCGCCGGTCAGTCGGATGCGCCGAAAGCCCATGTCCGCAAAAAGGCGGGAGAGGCGGATCATCTCCTCCACCGTCAAAATGGCCCTGTGCGGGATCCACTCAATGCCCTCCGGCGGCATACAGTAGGTGCAGCGCAGGTTGCACCGGTCGGTCACGGAGATGCGCAGGTAGTCAATATTGCGGTTGAGGCTATCCAACATGCGGGGCACGTCCTTTTACATAGTCTTCCAGCAGTGCCGCCAGGGCTTTGGTATCGTCCTGCGGCAGTGTGGGGATGCCGGTTATAACAAGGGGCAGATCGGTCATCAGTGCAAGCAGGGTGTCCGCATCGCAGACCGGCTCGGTGGAGTTGCCCGCGCGCACCACCTCCACTTTCGGCCAGATGGAGTGCTTAAAGCCCTCCAGCAAAATCAGGTCGGCGTCGGGGAAGAGGGGGATGAGGTCCTCCTCCGTAAAGCTGCCGTAACGCACCACCTTGCACTTCTCCTGATCCATCACGGCGGTGCCGATTGCGCCCGCTTCGAGATGTCGGGCGGTGTCGGTATCTGGAACTTCAGGTACAAAGCTGTGCCCGTCGTGCTTGATGACCGCCACGCGCAGGCCGGATTCCGCAAGGAGGGGGATCAATGCGGTAATCAGCGTTGTTTTTCCGGAATTCTTAACTCCGCTGACCGCCACAACGGCGGGGCTATGTTTTGGGATTGTCGAACACACCGGACTTCCCGCCTTCCTTGTGCACCAGATGGATTGCGCCAATTTCCATCGTCTTATCTATGGCCTTGCACATATCGTAAACGGTGAGCAGAGCGACCGAGACCCCGGTGAGCGCCTCCATCTCCACGCCGGTCTTTCCGTCAAGCTTTGCGGTGCACTCGCACTGCACGGCGCAGACGTCTTCCAGAACAGTCCATTCGATGGTGACATTCGAGAGCATCAGCGGGTGGCAGAGGGGGATAAGCTCCGATGTCCGCTTGGTGCCCATAATGCCGGCGACGCGGGCCACACCGAGTACATCGCCTTTTGCGGCGGTGTTGCCGGTGATGGCGTCAAGCACCGCGCGGGATACCTGGATGGTGCCACGCGCCACGGCAATCCGGTGGGTGGGGTTCTTGCCTGACACATCGACCATAACGGCGTTCCCCGCATCGTCAAAGTGGTTAAATTTCGGCTCCATATACTCCTCCTACAGCTTCCAAACGGTTACCCGCTCGCCGCCCTGCAGCGGCGGGGTACCGGCGGGCAGATCGACCAGACAGTTGCATCCTACCATGCTTGAGAGCGCGCCGGAGGAGTGCTCGTCCGGCAGATAGACCTTCCCATTGGCAATGCGCCCGCGGATAAAGCGCCGTCCCTTGCTCTCCTTGGGAAAGGGCGTCTGCAGCAGACCTTCGGTCTGCCGGGGGTAGAGCCAGTCCTCGCCGGTCATGGCGGCGAGGAGAGGGCGGGCCAGCAGCTCAAAGGTCGCTGCCGCCGCGAAAGGGTTGCCGGACAGGGAGAGCACAGGTACCTCACCGAACAGGGAAAAGATGGCAGGTGTGCCGGGCTTCATGTTGACATGCCAGAATAATTTTTCTGCGTGCAGCAATGCGATGGTATCGTGCAGGATATCCTTTGCGCCTACCGATACGCCCCCCGTTGTGATGACAACCTGATACTTTGCCGCAAGATGCCGGATCGCGCTTGCAACAAGCTCGGCGTTATCCCCGGCATGTTCAATACGGACGTCGGCAAAGCCGAGTTCGCACAGGCGCGCGGCAATTAAATTGGCGTTTGAGCCGTAGATTTTGCCGGGTGGGAGCTCCACCCCCGTACCGGGGATGACGACCTCATCGCCGGTAGACAGGACAGCGACGGAGGGACGCCGAAAGACCGTAATATTGTCCACAATACCGGCGCTCGACAGTACACCGACTGCGGCGGCGTTGATACGCAAACCGGCGGGGATGAGCAGGTCACCGAACTTGTAATCCTCGCCGCGGTAACAGTAATTTGCATACGGCTTGAGCGGGCGGTAAATGGCAACCTTCGGGTCGCCCATATCGGTCTGCTCCTGCATCAGGACGCAATCGCAACCGGGTGGGAGCATAGCGCCGGTCATAATGCGCACCGCCTGCCCCTCCTTCACGGGGGTCATCGGCACGTCACCGGCGTAGACGGTGTCCACAACGGTCAGGGTGACGGGATACTCACGGGATGCGCCTGCAGTGTCCGAGGCGCGCAGGGCGTAGCCATCCAGAGGGGAGCGGTCAAAAGGAGGCTGCGGCATGGGTGCGGTGATATCATAGGAAAGGGTGCGGCCAAGGGACTGAAAGAGGTTTACTTTTTCTGTTCCAAGCGGCGTTACATGCTGTGCCATCAGTGCGATGGCATCCTCCAGCGCAATTCCGTTTATCATAATCTATGGAACCATCCTTTCTGCGGAAGATATCTTTTGCAAGTGACTATCCCTTCCCAAACGGGCAGATGGGGTAGTGGCATTCCGGACAGCCCAGACAGAGCCCGCCGTGCCCCAGCGCGCGCAGATCGGCGCGGGTAACAGGAATATTCGCCACGACACGGGGGAGGATTAAATCGAAAATGGTGGCTTTCGCATACATCACACAGCCCGGCAGTCCGAGTACCGGGGTGCCGGCTTCAAAATACCCGCGCAACACCAGTGCGCCCGGCCGCACCGGCGCACCGTAGGAGACGCTCTCGACGCCAGCTGCACGGATGGCGGCCGGTGTGCGGGCGTCGGGGTCAACACTCATGCCACCCGTGCAGAGGATGATCTCCGCACCCTGCTTGTGCAGGTCGTGTATGGCGGCGGTGATGCGTTCCGATTCGTCTCCGGGGGTGTGCTGCGCAATGACAGACACGCCGAAACCTGCGAGTTTCTGCTTCAAAACGGGGGTAAAAGTATCCTCAATCAGTCCGGAGGCCACCTCGCTGCCGGTGGTCACAAGGCCACAGGTTTTCCGCTTCCACGGCGTCAGGGAGAGCAGCGGTGTGCCACCGGCACGCGCTTCAATGTCACGCAGCGTATCTTCGGCAATGACGAGGGGGATGATACGCGTACCGGCCAGCTTGTCCCCTTTGGCCACGACCGTGTTGGTGTGCCGCGTCGCGATCATGACTTCATCTTCTCCGTTGACTGCGTTCAGGCGCGCCACATCGACCTGAAAGAGACCGTCACAATCGGCAATCAGCTCGATTTTTCCCTCCTTGACGGGGGTAGGATGCATATTGTCGTTCTGACACAGGGCACGCAGTCGCTCTGCTGCGTCGTCCTCGTGCAGCATACCCTCCTGCCGTTCCCATACATATAGATGTTCCTTGCCCATGGACAGCAGCACGGGGATATCCTCCGGGGCGACGATATGTCCTTTGCGGAACCGTGCGTCCTTTGTCTGGCCGATGATGATCTGCGTAAGATCATGACAGAGCACATGGCCGACGGCCTCTTTGGTTTCAATCAGTTTCACAGAGCAGTCTCCTTTATGTAGTCGCAAAAGGCGCTGACCGAAATCGGACAGCGCCAACCGGCAGGGAGCCGGCAGCATTCCGTAACTCCATGGAAGGTGCTTCTTCAACTATTATAAATTTGGGAATACTGAGATAGCAATCAGTATAACATACAGCAGTATAAAATGCAATAAAAACCATGATAAACAGGGAGAGTGAGCAGATAAATTGTACAGTGCGTTTTCGACGAAAGAAAGTGAAAAAAGGGGGATCATAAATTATTATTCTGTACGTATCCACCCCTTCCCGGACAAACGGCGCGCCCAGTAGATGAATGGCGTATCCAGCAGGCTTGTAAAGAAGAAGATAATATAGCTGGAAATGCATATGGAGAACAGGGTGTGCCCGTCGTAGGTGCCCCAAAACGCACCGAGTGTGAACAACACGGTGTTGAGCAGCTGGCTGATAAGGGTGGAGGCGTTGTTGCGGAGGAAGAGCCAGCGCCGCTTATCGCCAAAGCGCTTTTCAGTAAAACTCCACAACGTATGGTACAACCAGACGTCGAACCGCTGCACAATGGCGTAGACCGCGATGCCGACGAGCATCATGCACGGCGTGGTGGCAAATACGGTGTAAATGCTCCCGCTCATGAGGTCGCCGCTGTTCGGTGTGTACCAAAACCAGGACTGGGTGAGAAAAATGAAACAAAGAGACGCGAAAATACCGATGTTGACCGCGCGGTTTGCCTCTTTGCGCCCGTATAACTCGCTCAAAATGTCGGTAACCAGAAAGGTGGAGGCAAAGAGAATATTTCCAAGTGTCATGGACATGCCGAACGCGTCAACCAAAATCAGTACTTCGATATTTGCCGCAATCGTGGCGATGACCGTCCAGCAGAGCAGGCCTTTTGCGCCGAAGAGGACAAGCGACGCGAGGACAAGCGCGTAGGTGGCGAAGAGCATCAGGATCAAAATAACTTCATTCGGCATGGTTTTTTTCACCTCCCACGCCAAAATCCGTGTTGGAAAGCAGGATATCCACCCGCGGGTCATCGCGGTACTGCGGGTATACGTCGCGCAGGAAAATGCCCGTCACTGCAGGGTCGGGGCGGACGGGGGTGCTGTTTTCCTGCATGAGATTGACGCAGACACGGTTAAAGTGGGCAAGCCCGGTCTCAATGTCCTTGCACATACTGTGTGCGGTTTGTCCGGGCAAGCCCTGCAGCAGGCAGCATTCGTCGAACCAGCGGGCGATTTCCGCCGGGTCGTCGGTATCGATGCCTTTATCGAGATAGCGCTCGCGAAACAGCGCGTCAAAGGTCTCAACTCCGGTCTTCACCTGCAGGGTCACTCCGATTGCGCCAAAGCGCGCGCGCAGCGCAGGCAGTTGCGCGCGCTGCAGCCAGTGGCACTCGACGTGCAGTGTACGGATGTGCTGTGCCGAGCATACATGCGTGATTTCTGCCACCGTGTCTTCATCCAGTTCTGGAAAGGAGCCGGAGTTGATTACCTCCAATATGCCGTATGCGCCGGTGACCTGACCCAGTACGGCCCTGTTCATCCGGTAATTTTCCGCCGGACTGCCGCTGTCGAGATGATAGTCACAAAAGCGGCACCGCCGCCAGATGCATCCCGTGCCGCGCAACAGGACGATTTCCCGCTTGTTCTTCTCCGCAATGACGGCATAGCGGACAGGGTTAACGTTTTCTTGCATGGTTCTACTCCTCGTACAGGCAGTACGTGAACCAAAAAAGACGCGCACATAAACGTGCCGCGTCTCCACAAAAACAGGCCAAAGAGGGCGAGCCTCTTTCGCATAATCCGTAGTTTTGTTTAGAGACAGGATGGTCACGAACTGTCTGATAAAATTGTGTTGCTACTATAACATATGGGGAGTAAAAAGGCAAGCGGCTGTGTGAAAATACAGCCGCTTGCCGCTCTATGATCATTCGCAGCGGCGTTGTACGCATGGATTGGCACAGACGCAGCAGCACGGCACACAGATAAAGCACTGCTCCTGATTCTGCGTCCACTGGGCATAAAGAACGACATCTCCCGTGATGAGGATGGTGTCTCCTGGCTGGTAGGCTGTACCGCTGCCGTCCGGCGCGGTATTCCAGCCGGTGAAGGTGAAGCCGGGGCG
>JAJBUC010000082.1 GCA_020860545.1 Oscillospiraceae bacterium
TAATAAATGTATACGTGAATTTGAAGAAAAACATGGGAAAATTGAACTGCCCGAAGACACAAAGAAGTAAGGCTCGCCCCTCGCGGCGAGCCTTACCCATCATCTTACATAAGCAAGTAGAGTTAGCCAAGCAGCTAGATGGTCTCATGCCATAGGCTTGCTGGCTACAAAAAATGCTATCAATGTAACCGTTTTGTAGCCAATAAAAAAGTGAAATCCATAGAAGTGCTGAAATATCAGCACTTCTATGGATTCAAAAACCATTAAATACTTATTCCCACTCAATTGTGGCAGGCGGCTTTGAGGTAATATCGTAAACAATACGATTGATACCGGGCACTTCGTTTACGATACGGACGCTGATGTTGTCGAGGACTTCGTAGGGGATACGGGCCCAGTCGGCGGTCATGAAGTCGGTGGTGGTAACGGCGCGCAGGGCCAGGGTGTAATCGTAAGTGCGGCCATCACCCATGACGCCTACAGAGCGGGCGTTTGTGAGCACTGCAAAATACTGGTTCACACTCTTATTGACACCCGCCGCTGCAATCTCATCGCGGAAGATGGCATCGGCCAATCGGAGCGTATCTAGCTTTTCTTTTGTGAGTGCACCAATTACCCGGATTGCAAGGCCTGGACCGGGAAATGGCTGCCGCTCCACAAGATAGTCGGCGAGACCCAACTCCCGACCGAGCTGACGGACTTCGTCCTTGAACAGCAGGCGCAGTGGTTCGACAATTTCCTTAAAATCCACAAAATCGGGTAGCCCACCCACATTGTGGTGGCTCTTGATGACCGCAGCGTCTCCGATCCCCGACTCGATCACGTCTGGATATATGGTGCCCTGCGCAAGGAAATCGACCGTACCGATTTTTTGCGCCTCTTCCTCAAAGACACGGATAAATTCCTCTCCGATGATCTTGCGCTTTTGCTCCGGTTCCTCAACTGCATCGAGTTTCGCGAGAAAGCGCTCCTCAGCGTTGACGCGTACAAAGTGAATTGGCCACTTGGAGAAGGCGGCTTCCACCTCATCCCCTTCATGCAGGCGCATGAGGCCGTGGTCGACAAAGACGCAGGTGAGCTGCGGCCCAATCGCCTCAGCCAGGAGTGCGGCACACACGGAGGAATCCACACCGCCGGAGAGGGCAAGGAGCACTTTGCCGTCCCTCACCTTCTCCCGCACCTCGACAACCGTCTCTTTGAGAAAGTCCCCCATCGTCCAGTCGCCCGCAGCGCCGCAGACGTTACGGAGAAAATTACGGAGCATGGCAAGCCCGTTTTCCGTATGCTCGACCTCGGGATGGAACTGCACTCCGTAAATTTTGCGCGCCTCATCCGCGACGGCGACATTTGGACAGGCATCACTGTTTGCAATGAGGGAAAAGCCCTCCGGCACCTGCTCCATATAGTCTCCGTGGCTCATCCACGTGACGCCCTGATTGGGGAGGCCGGAAAAGAGCTTGTTTTCAAGGCTGAAATAGGTTCTTGTTTTGCCGTATTCCCGCGCCGTGTCGTCCGATGCGGGCACAACCCGGCCGCCCAGCGTCTGGGCGATGACATGGCAGCCGTAACAGATGCCGAGCACCGGAATCCCCAATGTGAAAAGTGCCGGGTCAATTTGGGGTGCATTTGCCTCATACACGCTGTTAGGCCCGCCGGTGAAGATGATGCCGATGGGCTTTCGCGCCGCAATTTCAGAAACAGGCATGGTATAGGGCTTTACCTCGCAGTACACGCCGCACTCACGTACGCGGCGGGCAATAAGCTGATTATATTGTCCCCCAAAATCAAGGACAAGGACAAGCTGATGCTGCATAAGCCGCGCCTCCTAAATGGTCGTAATGTCAATGGGCCGCAGGTCGGCACTGCGCCCCTGGGTGCGGACGGTAAGCATGGCGCGTGCGGTATCAATTGCAGTACAGCACCCCACGCTGTGCTCCACGGCGGAGCGGCGAATTTTAAAGCCGTCGGTGTCGTTCTTTCGTCCATGGGTGGGGGTATTGATCACCAGATCAACGGAGCCGGAAGCGAGCATATCGAGAATATTGGGTGAGGCCTCCGAGACGCGGGCGACGCGGCTGCACGCCACATCCGCCGCCTCAAGCGTATCGGCGGTACCGGAGGTGGCAAGAATTTCGATATCCATATCGGCAAGGGCACGGGCAATGCCCACAATTTCCGCCTTATCCTCGTCCTTGACGGTGATGATGACCCGTCCGCCCGGCTTTGGCAGCTTCATATTGGCACCTTTAAAGGATTTGAGCAGTGCCTGCGGAAAGGATTCCGCCAGACCGAGCACCTCTCCCGTAGACTTCATCTCAGGACCGAGCCCGGTGTCCACGTCCGTGAGCTTCTCGAAGGAAAAAACCGGCATTTTCACCGCATAGAGGCTGCTCTCCGGATAGATCCCCACGCCATATTCCAAATCCTTCAGCTTCTCGCCGAGCATTACGCGGGTAGCGAGGTCAATAATGGGTACCCCGGTCACCTTGGAAATATAGGGGATGGTGCGCGAGGAACGGGGATTGACCTCAATGACATAGACCTCATCATTGTACAGGATAAACTGAATATTGATGAGGCCGATCACGCCGAGCGCCCGTGCGAGATCGCGGGTATAGCGCAGGATGATCTCCTTATGCTTCTCCTCCACATGAATGCTCGGATAGACCGAGATGGAGTCGCCGGAGTGGACGCCCGCCCGCTCAATGTGCTCCATAATGCCGGGAATGAGGATATCCTCCCCGTCAAATACGCCGTCCACTTCGACCTCACGCCCCATCAGGTATTTATCGATGAGGATCGGGTGCTCCTGCACAGTGCGGTTGATGATGCGCATAAAGTCCTCAATATTGCGGTCGTTATAGGCGATCTCCATCCCCTGCCCGCCAAGCACGTAGGACGGACGCACCAGCACAGGGTATCCGACCTCATTGGCCGCGGCGATGGCTTGTTCAGTGGTATAGACGGTGCGCCCGGCTGCGCGGGGGATTTGACAACGATTGAGAATTTCATCAAAGCGCTCCCTGTCCTCGGCGGCGTCCACCCCGTCAGAGGAGGTGCCCAGAATGGGTACGCCCATGTCTGTGAGCGCCTGCGCAAGCTTGATGGCAGTCTGTCCGCCGAACTGAACCACTGCGCCCCACGGCTTCTCCTGCTCTACGATAGCCTCTACATCCTCCGCCGTCAGCGGCTCAAAATAGAGCTTGTCGGCAACGTCGAAGTCGGTGGAGACCGTTTCGGGGTTGTTGTTAATAATAATTGTTTCACAGCCCATGCGCTGCAGCGCCCACACCGAATGCACCGAGCAGTAGTCGAATTCAATCCCCTGCCCGATGCGGATGGGGCCGGAACCAAGCACGAGGACTTTGCGGGTGGTATTGTCCCGGCCCGGCTGATCCATCGCCTCATTCTCCGCGTCAAAGGTGGAGTAGTAATAGGGCGTCTGCGCCTCAAACTCCGCAGCGCAGGTATCCACCATTTTAAAGGCGGGTTTCATTCCGAAGGACTCCCGCAGGGCCTTGATCTCCTTGCGCGTCTTTCCGGCAAGAGAGCCGATCCACTCATCGGCAAAGCCCATCTCCTTCGCCGTGCGGAGGGTATCCGCGTCAAGCATGCCCTGTCCGAGCCGTTTTTCCATCTCCACAATGTTGGCAAATCGATCCAGAAACCAGATATCCATTTTTGTGATCTTATTAATTGTTTCAGTGGAGATACCGCGGCGCAGCGCCTCCGATACGATGAACAGCCGCTGGTCGTCCACTTGGGAGAGCCGTTCCTCAATTTCCTCGGTATAGAGCGCATCCAGCCCCGCCATACGCAGGGACTTGACGGGCAGCTCCAGAGAGCGGATCGCCTTCATCAGCGCCCCTTCAAAGCTGTTGCTGATGGCCATCACCTCCCCCGTCGCCTTCATCTGTGTGCCCAGTGTGCGGCTGGCGGTGGTGAATTTATCGAAGGGCAGGCGCGGGATTTTGAGCACACAGTAGTCCACTGTCGGCTCAAAGCAGGCGGTGGTCTTGCCGGTCACGGCGTTCGGAATCTCATCGAGCGTGTAACCGAGCGCAATCTTCGCCGCCACCTTGGCGATGGGATAGCCGGTTGCTTTGGAGGCGAGCGCCGAGGAGCGGCTGACGCGGGGGTTCACCTCAATGACGGCGTACTCAAAGCTGTCGGGATTCATGGCAAGCTGCACGTTGCAGCCGCCCTCAATCTTCAGCGCGGAGATAATATCTAGGCTCGCCGAGCGCAGCATCTGATACTCGCGGTTGGCAAGGGTCTGCGTGGGCGCAACAACGATGGAGTCACCCGTATGCACCCCGACCGGGTCGATATTCTCCATGGAGCAGATCTGGATGACGTTCCCCGCAGAGTCGCGCATCACCTCAAACTCAATTTCCTTCCAGCCCGCGATGCAGCGTTCAATAAGCACCTGCCCCACGCGGGAGAGGTGGATGCCGCGGTCGGCAATTTCACGCAGGCCCATCTCATCGTAGGCGATGCCGCCGCCGCTGCCGCCTAATGTATAGGCCGGCCGGACGATCACAGGGTAGCCGATACTGCCGGCAAAGGTGACGGCATCCTCGACATTTTCCACAACGTCGGACACAACACAGGGCTGCCCGAGTTCCTCCATGGCGTCCTTAAAGCCCTGGCGGTCCTCCGCCTTATGGATGCTCTCCGGTGAGGTGCCGAGCAGGCGCACGCCGTACTCCTCCAAAACCCCCTCCTCATGCAGGGACATGGCGAGGTTCAGCCCGGTCTGCCCGCCGAGGGTGGGGAGGATAGCGTCGGGGCGCTCGATTTCTATGACCTGCCTGATAGTCGCAATATTGAGCGGCTCGATATAGACATGATCCGCGATGTCCTTGTCCGTCATGATGGTAGCGGGATTGGAGTTCACAAGCACCACCTCGACGCCCTCCTCCTTGAGGGCGCGGCAGGCCTGCGTGCCTGCATAGTCAAATTCGGCGGCCTGCCCGATGACGATGGGGCCGGAGCCGAGGACAAGCACTTTCTTGATGGATGGATTCTTTGGCATCAGCGCGCACCTCCCTTCATCATCTGCACAAAGTGGTCAAACAACGTCGCGGTGTCCTGCGGACCGGGTGCCGCCTCCGGGTGGAACTGCACGGTGAAGCAGTTCGGCCGGACATATTCCAGCCCCTCCACACTGCCCTCGTTCACATTGACGTAGGAGATTTTGGCCACAGCGGGGTCGACGCTCTCGGGCGTCACGACATAGCCGTGGTTCTGGCTCGTGATAAAGCAGCGCCCGCTTGCAAGCGCCTTAACCGGGTGATTGGCCCCACGGTGTCCGAAGGTCATTTTATGGGTTCTGCAGCCGTTGGCCAGCGCCAGCAGCTGATGCCCCAGACAGACTGCAAAAATTGGGATGTCGCTTGCAAAAAGCGTCTTGAGCTCTTCGATGATCTCCACATTCTCCGCCGGGTCGCCGGGGCCGTTGGAGAGCATCACACCGTCAAATCCCCCATCCAGTATGGTTTTAGCGGGTGTGTATGCCGGATAGACGGTGACCTCACAGCCGCGCTTTTGCAGTCCACGGATCATATTCTTTTTGTAACCATAGTCCATCAGGGCTACCCGCAGCTTCTGCTGCCCGTCGGCGGGACAGACATGCATTTCGCGGGAAGTCACCTGCCGGACGGTATCCTGCACACGGTAGGCGCGGATTGTTTCCAGGCAGGTTTCCACAGAAAAATCCTCCGCACAGGTAATCATACCGTTCATGGTACCCTGACTGCGGAGAATGCGGGTCAGTGCGCGCGTGTCCACACCTTCGATACCCGTAATATTATATTGTTTTAAGTAGCTGTCCAAATCTCCCTGACAGCGAAAGTTGCTGCCCCGCCGCGCCAGATGCCGCACAACAAATGCCTGTGCCCACGGGCGCGCGGACTCGTTGTCCTCATCGTTCACACCGTAGTTGCCGATCAGAGGATAGGACATGACGATGCCCTGCCCCGCGTAGGATGGGTCGGTCAGAATCTCCTGATAGCCGGTCATGGAGGTGTTAAATACCATCTCACAAACCCGGTCTGCCACCGCGCCGATGCTGCGCCCGGTGAACAAATCGCCATTTTCTAAAATGAGGGTTGCCTTCATTGTGGGTTATCCCGCCTTTCGCGCCATTCCGATATAGATCATACAAATTTATTCGTATTATTTTATACTAAATTCCCGCCGGTTTCAAGGCTCTTTTTCTTCCTTTCGTGCCAAACACCGAAAAAAGTGGTTTTCTCCAAAAAGCTGCTGCATAATTTGCGTATTTTTATTTCCCGATCTGTGAGAGGGCAAGGGGAATCCCCACCGTCAAGCACAGAAAAGCAATGCAGCCGCTTATCAACATTTTGAATAATATGCGTCCGGACGGCAATACTAACCATAATTTTGCATAAGACAATAAGGAGAGACGGCATATGGTTATTGCCTGCATACGCACCATCATTCTGTATATCATCATTATCATCGGAGTTCGCCTGTTGGGGAAGCGGCAGGTGGGTGAACTGGAACCGTCAGAGCTGGTGCTCGCCCTGATTATCGCAGACCTCGCCGCAGTCCCGATGCAGGATTTCGGCATCCCGCTGCTGTTCGGCCTCATCCCGATTGTCACCCTGCTGTGCCTGAGCATGATCATCTCCATCCTCAATACAAAAAGCATCCGCTTTCGTTCCATTATATGCGGCCGCCCCTCTATTCTCATCCACGAGGGACAGCTCAACCAGCGCGAAATGGCAAAAAACAGGTTCACCATCGACGAGTTGACGGAAGAACTGCGGATGAAAAACGTGTATGATATCTCCCTTGTGAAATACGGCATTTTGGAGACAAACGGGCAGCTCTCCGTCCTGCTCTACGCTAACCGCCAGCCTGTAACTGCAGAACAGCTCGGCATCGGCATACCGGAAACCGGTCTGCCCTTAATTCTTATCAATGACGGTCGGATTATGGCGCGCAATCTGGAGACACGCGGGCTCACCATGGACTGGCTGGATAAGCGGCTGAAAGAACGCCGTATCCATTCCGCGCAGGAGGTTTTTCTGTTCACAGTGGATGAAAAGGAGCAGATTTATCTGGTGCGCAAGGAAGCGGAGGTGCGCGTGTGAAACGGCTGTGGATCTCCTGCATCGTACTCGCCGCCCTCATCACTGCAACACTGCTGAGCAGCCTTTACCTGCAGAATCTGTCGCAATCCGTATGTGACACGCTGCAGCAGGCGCAGACTTACGTCCAAGCGGATAATTGGGACCTGGCGCAGGAACGCACCGCCGCCGCGGAACAGGAGTGGGCATCGCACAAAGGCATTTACGCCGCTTTGCGCCATACCGACCTCAACGGTGTTTACGAGGGCTTTGCACAGGTCAACGCCTGCCTGCACGCGCAGGAGTCGGGCGAATATATCGCGGCAAACGCAAGCTTAATCGCACGTCTGGAGATGCTCGCCCAATCCGATTTGCTGAACCTGCAAAATATTCTTTAGACCCTTTTTTGATTCCCTCTGGAAAGTTCTGTCTGGCTGATATATAATGTAAGCATCTTTTTAGGGGGTTCGCTTTATGATGTGTCAAATTGACTGCTCCAACATGGCTGCTTTCGTCCCATCCGACTGGCTCAATCGCCGTATACCCGCGCTGAAGACGGCAGATGAAGTGCTCCGTCAGGGCAGCGGCGCGGGTGGCGAATATACCGGCTGGGTCTCGCTCCCACGGGACTACGACAAGGAGGAATTTTCCCGCATAGAGGCCGCGGCAGCGCGCATCCGGGCCGACTCACAGGCTCTGGTGGTGATCGGCATCGGCGGCTCCTATCTGGGCGCGCGGGCGGTCATTGATCTGCTCGGCAGCAATGGGCCGGAAATTCTCTTTGCGGGCAACGGCCTCTCCTCTGATGCCCTGAATGAGACGCTGCAAAAGCTGCACGGGAAGGATTTCTCCGTTAATATTATCTCCAAGTCAGGCACCACGACAGAGCCCGCCGTGGCCTTCCGCATTTTGAAAGGTCTGCTTGAGGAGCGCTATGGCATCGAGGGTGCGCGCACACGTATCTATGCCACCACCGACAAGCAGCGCGGTGTCCTCAAAGGTGTCGCCGATGCCGAGGGGTACGAGACATTTGTGGTGCCGGATGAGATCGGCGGGCGCTATTCCGTGCTGACCGCCGTGGGTCTTCTGCCGCTCGCGGCGGCGGGCATCGACATCACGGCGCTCATGTCAGGCGCGCAACGCGCCATGGGGGAGTTGACCACACCCGGCGCGGAAAATTCCGCGTGGCAGTATGCCGCCGCGCGCAACGCCCTGTATACGTCTGGAAAATCGGTGGAGCTGCTGTGCTGCTACGAGCCGTCCTTCCGCTTTTTCGCAGAGTGGTGGAAGCAGCTCTACGGCGAGAGTGAGGGAAAGGAGGGCAAGGGCCTCTTCCCTGCAAGTGTGGAATTCACCGCCGACCTGCATTCTATGGGGCAGTATATTCAGGACGGCCAGCGCCTGATGTTTGAGACGATTGTGCGTTTTTCCTCTCCACGGGGCGAAATTTACATTCCGGATGACCCCCAAAACACAGACGGACTGAATTTTCTCTCCGGCAAGCCGCTCTCCTTCGTCGCGGAGCAGGCGATGCGCGGGACACTGCTCGCGCATGTGGATGGCGGCGTGCCCAATCTGATTGTGGAAGTCGCGCGCCGCGACGCGGCGCACGTTGGCGCGCTGATCTATTTTTTTGAATACGCCTGCGGCCTATCCGGTTACCTGCTGGGCGTCAACCCCTTTAACCAGCCCGGAGTCGAGGCATATAAGAACAACATGTATGCTCTGCTCGGCAAGCCCGGCTATGAAGCCCGCCGCGCCGAACTGGAAGCACGTCTTTCCACCCCGCAAGCCCCGCAAGATTAATACGGGTAAGCGGAAACGCAGCGAACGATGCAGTCTGCAGTATTGTCTCCTTCCGTACAGGTCACCATGGTTGCCCCTACCCCTACGGCGGTCACTGTTCCGTCAGCGGAGACAGTTGCCACTGTGGGATCGGACGTGCTCCAGACCGGTGTTCTCACAACGCCGGAAGCCTGTAGCTGACATTGCTCACCTATGACCATCGTGATATCCGAATGGTTCAGCATCAGTGCAGGAGGTTCCGGCACACTGACCTGCTCTATCCCGGCGGCGGCGGGAATCTCCACACCGAACGCAACACAGCGCTCGATGGAGCAGATCACGCCGGAACCAGCCCCTGTCTCCACAGGCAAGGTCATAATATCGCTCTGTCCACGCAGCACTTGCGCCCCCATTTCCCCCGCTCTGATGCCGAGACGGGTGTAATCCTGTGTCAGCGCAGCCAAACAGCCTTGCGCAACATCTGTTTCCAGTGTTCCAAACACAGGGATTTTTTGTGCATCAGCGCTCTTCATATAGGAGGACAGCGCACTAGATACAAAATTATCCGGGATCAGGCACAGCGCCTCAACGCCGCGTCCGGCGAGATCCGCCACCGCATCTGGAATATCCTCTGTATTGGCGATCGTAGCTGTCTCCAAGTCTAGCCCGTATTCAGCCGCTGCGTCCCGCAACGCGGTGACATCGGTGTTTGTTCCGCTCTCTCCGGCAGAATATACCACACCGATTTTCGTTGCAGCAGGCATAAAGTCGTGCAGCATTTTTCCATATGCAGCCCAGTCACAGGCATCTACGGTTCCGCTCAGTCCGCTTTGTGGTGCCTCCATGGATGACACCAGCCCGGCCATGACAGGATAGGTTACCGCGGTAAACAGAACCGGTATTCCCGCCGGAACCGCAGTGCTCTGTACCACCTGTGCTGCCGGTGTAGCAATGGCAAAAATCAGATCGCAATCAGAGGCAACCATCTCTTCTGCAATCCGATATCCCTCGTCATAATCTCCAGACATATCTGCATATTGCACTACGACATTATTTTCACCCACAACATACCCAGTGTGTGCCAGCCCCTCCAGTATCCCATTATAACAAGCTGTTAACGCAGGAAATGGACCAAACATGATGACACCGATGGTGACATCACTATAGACTGCCTCCGTTTGGGCCATTTGCTCACGCAGACTCAAATACCCCGCATTGGGCGTAGCATCCAGCGCGTCTACAGATAGGCGCGCCACATCGCCGCGGGTGAAGGTACCCTTGTTTTGGTACTGCTCCAGCGCGCTGGCAAAATAGTTTTCACTTGTATATCCAAGCGCACGCGACAGCAGCGTCGTATATGCGTCTGCCTCCATGTTGTCCTCACTGCCAAACGTGATGGCGGAGGTTCCGTTGGTCAGCCCGTGCTCATACGCATATCCGACATATGGCTGCGCCCATGCAGGGACGTCTGTAAACGGGGTCGTCCAGATCCCGGCCTTTGCTATGCTCTCCTTTCCCAGTAAGCGCACCAGCAATGTAATACCTTCCGCGCGGGTCAGAGTGCTCTCAAGCGCAAAATCCGGGGTACCGTCCGCCGTTTGCCCCACCCCGTTCATCACGCCCATGGTATGCAGTAATGCGGCGGCCGCATCTTCCTCCTGTGCCTGTACACCGGCAGGCGTGGTCATCATACACAGGCAACATAGCAGTACCAGCACAAACGCCAACCATCTCCGTCTCATCTGTTTTACCCCTAATCTGAATGTAATTTCAGGTATATTTCTTATTATAGCACGGAGGGACGGAAGTCACAATCATGATGACTGCCGGGTATGAAGGGACGCGACCCTGTAGCGTCCAGCAGGCGTATTGTCACATTTTAATTCGCACTGTTACTTTGCGCGTTTCTTCACGTTGCAAAATGTAACATTCATAAATCTATTGTCAATAAAATAACATTTTGTATTTAAGATATTATTTTGCTTTATTGCATTGACTTGCCTTTTTTCTTTTGTTACACTAAGTTTCAATAAATATATTCTGAAAGATATGGAGCATGTTAAAGATGATAGAGAAACATGACTGCACACAGACGAAACAGTTTGCGAACGATGCCTCCGTACGCTTGCTTTCCACGCAGGGGAATACCCGTGTCACATTGCAGCAGCTTGGTCTTTGCGGGAACTATACGGGGTATAACTATCTTCTCATGGCGGTTGACCTTGCGCTGCAGGATGTAGCGGTTGGCAAGCCGCTTTACGCAATGATCGCGTCAAAGCACAATGCAAAATATAACACCATCCGTCAGGATATTTACACCTGTATTCACCGGGCGCAGCGTGCCAATCCAGACCTCTATGCAAGAATTACCGGGCATTCTCCAACGGAAGGCGCCTTTGCCACCAGCAGTTTTATTACCTGTCTCGCCCAATGGGTGCGCACCTATGACGCCTATCTCATCTGTGATGAGGGGCATTTGCCGCGCCCTGTCTGGAAAGAGCGGGTTTAGCAAATAACCGCATAAATTTTTGACGCAACATTTTCCTCACAAACTAAGTTAATTTCATAACAATATTGTTAATTTAACTACTTTTGGCGTAGCTATTGACACAAATCCCCTTCTGATGTTATGTTCGTTATACAACATTTGAAAAGGGGTTTTTTAGTCATGTGTCAACATGCCATGAAAGCACTTGTTTATACCGCCCCCAATGAAATTGCGCTGCAGGACGTCCCCATGCCGGAGATAAAGCACCCTACCGATGCGGTCGTTCGCGTCACCGCCGCCTCCATTTGCGGCAGCGATATCCACCTCATCAGTGGGCATTTGCACGTACCTACCCCCATCCGCCTGGGGCATGAATTCTGCGGTGAAGTGGTAGAGGTAGGCAATGCGGTAACGAAGTTCAAGCCCGGAGACCGCGTGGCCGTCTCCTGCATCTCCTCCTGCGGCACCTGCATCAACTGCCGCCGCGGCCTGCCATACCACTGCCTGTCAGGCGATGACGCAGGTTGCTTTGGCGCAAGTCCATTGTTGGATGGTTCTCAGGCGGAGTATTGCCGCATTCCGTTCGCGGAAAATACCATGCATATGATCCCCGAAAATCTAAGCTATGAAAACGTACTTTTTACAGGTGATATCCTCTCCACAGGCTATTTTGGTGTAAAGCGTGCCGGCGTGAAGCCGGGCGATAGAATTCTGATCGTCGGTGCGGGCCCTGTCGGTATGTGCGCCGCCGTCACAGCGCGGCTGCACACACCCGCGCAAATTATTATCGCCGACACCGTGCAGGACCGCTTGGACGCCTGTATCAAAAATGGCATTGCCGATCTGGCGGTTAACGTGAACGAAACCGATTTGATATCCACCGTTATGGATGAGACAAAGGGCTATGGCGTAGATTGCGCGATTGAGGCAATTGGGCAGGAGGCAACGACCGTCACCTGTATGCGTGCGACCCGCGTAGGCGGCAATGTGTCGATTATCGGTGTGTTTAGTAGCCCCGTTACGCTCCCTATGGATGAACTGTGGATTCGCAACCTCACAATTGACACCGGATTCGTCCCGGTAACCCAGATGCCGGAGCTCATCTCTCTGCTTGAAAACGGCAAACTCAGTTCCGATTTCCTCATCACGCACCGTGCCCCCCTCAATGACATTGTAAAAGGGTACGATTACTTTAAAAACAAAAAAGACGGGTGCATTAAGTGGGTTGTTACCCCATACATACACTAAGGGCGAAAAGCGGTTCTCCCCGTCTCAGGTGAAGATCCCATGAAACCACAGAAATTGTGTCGTTCCATGGGATCTTTTTATTTAATGTCCCTTACTCATATCTTCCACCGCGTCGCCCACGGCACGTGCCGCGCGCGCCGTACCGCGCTTTACCTCCTGACGCTGTCTGGGTGTCATGTTCATACCAATGACCACAGCCGCGCCGACCATCGCGCCAAGACCAATCCCGCTGATAAAGGAATGCATCCTCATTTGCTACTCCTCCTTTCTTTGCAATTTCATTTTTATTGTGCCCCGTTTCAGGGAAAAATCCATTGCTAAAAGAAGTGTTTCACGCTATAATATTATGTAAGCCTTTTGGCCGCAAAAGAATTGGAAATATTATGATTTTTATCCCCCCTGCCATCCGGCATAGGGGATACCTCTATAAAAGCCATATACAGAGAGGAGCCTTTACATGAAGCTATTGATTCGTCACGGCAGGCTGGTTGACCCTGTTAGCGGCATCGGCGGCGTGATGGATATACTGGTTGATGAGGACGGAGCCGTCGCAGGTATCGGCAGTAATTTGCCAGATACGGCAGACCGGATCATCGACGCGGACGGGCTGGTCGTCTGCGCGGGTCTTGTGGACATGCATGTACATCTGCGGGAGCCGGGCTTTGAATATAAAGAAACCATTGATTCCGGCGCACGCGCCGCGGCGTACGGCGGCTTTACTTCCATCGCCTGTATGCCAAACACCGACCCGGTGATCGACAGTCCTGAGATGGTCCAGTTTGTCCGCGACAAGGGTTGCGCCGCCTGCGGCATTCATGTGTTTCCCATCGGTGCTGTTACAGTCGGTCAGCAGGGTGACGCGCTAACCGATTTCGCCGCGCTCAAGCAGGCCGGCGCGGTTGCACTGTCGGACGACGGCGTGCCCGTGCAGCACGCCAATGTCGTGCGCGACGGACTGATTATGGGCGCAATGCACGGTCTGACCCTCTTATCCCACTGCGAGGATGCCGATATGGTAAAAAATTATGCTGTGAACGAAGGGCGTATCTCCCGTCAGCTCCGTCTGGAGGGCCGCCCCGCCATCGCCGAGGAGATTATGATCGCGCGGGACGCCATGCTCGCCGAGGAGACGGGCGGCGCGCTGCACATCTGCCATGTCTCCACCGCGCGCTCAGTGGCGCTGGTGCGCCGCTTTAAGAAAAAAGGGGTACAGATCACCTGTGAAACCTGCCCGCACTATTTTACCCTCACGGAAGACGCGGTGCTGGAAAAGGGTTCCCTTGCGCGGGTCAATCCCCCACTGCGTACCCAGCAGGACGTGGAGGGGATTATCGCCGGACTGCGGGACGGCACTATCGATGTGATCGCCACAGATCACGCCCCCCATTCTGCGGAGGAAAAATCCCGCACACTCACTGAGGCCCCCAGCGGTATCGCCGGGCTGGAGACCGCCCTGGCGCTCTCCTTGACGCACCTGTATCCCACGGGGCTGCTGAGCCTTTCGGATCTGTTGCGCAAAATGAACATCAACCGCGCGTGCCTCGTGGGCGTGTACAAAGGCAGACTTGCCGTCGGCTCTGATGCGGATATTCTGGTCTTTGACCCGGACGAGGAATGGACCATCGACCCCGCGCGGTTTATCGGCAAAGGGCACAACACCCCCTTTGGTGGGGAGACGGTCAAGGGCAAGGTCAAATACACGATCTCGGGCGGCGAAATCATCTATTCGGAGAAAGAGGCACCGGACTATGTCATTTGATGTACTGCAGGACAAAATACGCGCGATGAAAAATCCCACCGTGTTTGGACTCGACCCGCGTTTGGAGCAGATTCCGCCCCACATTCTCTCGCAGGCGTTTGAAGCGCACGGCGAGACCCTCGCGGGTGCGGCACAGGCGCTGCTTGAATTTAACAAGGGGCTCATTGACGCGCTTTGCGATATCGTCCCCGCCGTCAAGCCGCAGGCGGCCTACTACGAGCGGCTCGGCTGGCGCGGCATGGAGGTGCTCGAGCGCACCATTGTATACGCAAAGGAAAGGGGCATGTTCACCATCGCCGACATCAAACGCGGCGATATCGGCACTACGGCACAGGCCTACAGCGACGGCTGGCTCGGCAGCGTGCAGGTGGGCAAACAGCTTTTTAAGACCTTCGATGCCGACTGTGCCACCCTCAACGGCTACATGGGCTCAGACAGCATTAACCCTTTCCTCGACGCCTGCCGGGCGGAGGACAAGTGCGTGTTCGTGCTCGTCAAAACCTCCAATCCCAGCTCCGGTGACCTGCAGGATCTGGTTGCGGGCGACCGCGTGGTATATACGGTGATGGGTGATCTGACCCAGCGGCTCGGCAAGGGTACCGAGGGAAAATACGGCTTTACCTGCGCCGGTGCGGTGGTGGGCGCGACCTATCCCTCCGACCTGCGGCAGCTGCGCCGCCGGCTGGAGCAGACCTTCTTCCTCGTGCCGGGGTATGGCGCGCAGGGCGGCACGGCGGAGGATGTGCAATACGCCTTCAATAAATACGGACACGGTGCCGTCATCAATGCCTCGCGCAGTATTATGTGCGCCTGGCAGCAGACCGGCGGCGACGGGACGGACTATCGGCAGGCAGCGCGCAATGCCGCCATCGCCATGCGCGAGGAGATAAAACAGTTTGTCACCGTGGTATAAGTACGCCTCCTGCTTCTTGCCAAGGGGAGGTCCCTTGTCCCCTGCGTAAGAAGGATACGATTCGCGCCAGAGAAAGGAATGGATACCATGCCAGCACATCAGTCCATATGCACCATTGTAGAGACAACACAACTCAATGCCCATGCGTACAGCATGACACTCACGGCACCGGAGATCGCCGGAACCATCGCGCCGGGACAATTTCTTCATATCAAATGTGGCGATGCGTTCCTGCTGCGCCGTCCAATTTCCATCTGTACCTGGGATGATACGTGCATCCGCATTGTTTTTGAGGTGCGCGGCGAGGGCACGCGCTATCTCGCATCGTGCAAGGCCGGCGATACGCTCGACGTCCTCGGCCCGCTCGGGCATGGCTTCACACTTTCAAAGAGCGACCGCCCGCTGCTCGTCGGCGGCGGACTTGGCACACCGCCGATGCTCGGTTGCGCGCAGTATACCGGCGGAAACGCCGAGGTGATACTGGGCTTTCGCAGTAAGGAGCGCGCCATGCTGATTGAGGCCTTCACGCGACACGCGGCCTCCGTCACCCTCGCAAGCGACGACGGAAGCCTCGGCTTCCACGGCTTTGTAGACGCGCTGGTGCGTGCTCGGCTTTCTAAGGAACACAGCTTTACCGCCGTACTGGCCTGCGGCCCTAAGCCCATGCTGCACGCTGTTGCACAGGCCGCGACACAGTTCGGCATATCCTGCCAGGTCTCGCTCGAGGAGCGAATGGGCTGCGGCGTGGGTGCGTGCCTCGTCTGTGCATGCAAGACAAGCGGCGGCACATATAAACATGTATGTAAGGATGGCCCGGTATTTGACGCGACGGAGGTGGATTGGAATGCCGAATAATGTAGACCTCGCTGTTAATTTTGCGGGGGTTGCGCTCAAGAATCCGGTCGTGGTGGCCTCCGGCACCTTCGGCTTCGGGCGGGAGTACGGCGCGTTCTATGACCTCTCCGCCCTCGGCGGCATCTGTGTCAAGGGGCTGACCCCCACAGCGCGGGAGGGAAATCCAGCGCCGCGCATCGCCGAAACCCCTATGGGCATCCTTAACTCAGTCGGGCTGCAAAACCCGGGGGTAGACGCATTTATCCAAAATGAGCTGCCGGAGCTCAAAAAGCATCATTTGGCGGTCATCGCCAATATCTCCGGCGATGCGCCGGAGGATTATGGCGCAATGTGTGAAAAGCTCTCGGCGGCGGGGGTCGATATGATTGAGGTCAACATCTCCTGCCCCAACGTCAAGGCGGGCGGAATGATGTACGGCACCCGCCCGGGCCTTGCTGCAGAGGTCACGGCAATTGCCAAGCGCTACGCCACCGTACCTGTGATGGTAAAGCTCTCCCCCAACGTCACCGACATCACCGAAATCGCCCGGGCGGTGGAGTGCGCGGGCGCGGATGCCATCTCACTGATCAACACTCTGCGCGGAATGCGCATTGACGTCGCAACATGCCGCCCCATTCTCAAGATGAACACAGGCGGCCTATCCGGCCCCGCCGTCCTCCCTGTCGCTGTGCGCATGGTTTGGGAGATCGCAAACGTGGTAAAAATTCCACTGCTGGGTATGGGAGGCATCGCCAAAGGGGAGGACGCCGCGCAGATGATGCTCGCTGGAGCCACCGCTGTAGCAGTCGGCACCGCCTGCTTTTCCGAGCCACTCGCGCCCCTGCACATCCTCCGGGAGCTGGAGGAGATCACTGCGGCGCAGGGCCTCTCCCATGTCGGCAAACTAACCGGCGGCGTGCGCGCGTGGTAATACGATTCAAATTTGTATCAAACGCGCAAATCCAAATAGAGAGCAGTTGTTTTATGTTAACCAAAATTTATGTTATCCGCCATGCGGAGGCGGAGGGCAATCTCTACCGCCGCATTCACGGCTGGTACGACAGCCTTGTCACCGAAAACGGAATGCGCCAGATCGCCGCCCTGCAGGCGCGGTTTGCTGAAATTCCGGTGGATGTGGTGTACAGCAGCGATTTGATACGCACAAGCACCACCGCGCAGGCGATCTGCGCCCCGAAAGAGCTTCCCCTCCACCGCACCGCCGCCCTGCGTGAGATTTCACTCGGCGCGTGGGAGGACGCCACCTTCGGCATCATCGCACAGCAGGAGCCGGAGATGCTCCGCCTGTTCAGTGCGATGTCTGCCGCCTTTTGTGTGCGCGGCGCGGAAACCTTCGCTACGGTAGCGGAGCGGGTGTACGGTGCGTTTTGCCATATCGCGCAGACCCACTCGGGCAAGACAGCAGTCCTCTTTACCCACGGCACCGCAATCCGCTGCCTGCAGGGTATGCTGCGCGGCCTCCCAATGGACGAGTGGCATGAACACCTTGGGCATAGCGACAACAGCGCGGTATCTTATTACGAGGTCGAGGACGGACGTGTCACAATCTGCTTTGAAAATGACAATTCCCATCTCTCAGATGAGATTTCTACCTTAGCCCGCCAGCGCTGGTGGCGGCGTAAGCCCGGCGGCACGACGGACGCCAACCTCTGGTTTCGCCCGCTGGATATCTGCGGGGATGACGCCACCCTCTACCGCACGGCCCGCGCTGGCGCATGGCAGGAGATCCACGGCAGTGAAGCGCCCTATGACGAGGCGGGCTTTTATACCGCCGCAGTGCGCTGTGCATCGGATGATCCTGACGCCCTGCTCTGCGCCATGATGGGCGAGCAGCCAGTGGGCGTGCTGCAGCTCGATGTCCACCGCAATTCCGCCGTCGGCGTGGGTCACATCTCCTTTGTCTATTTGCTCCCCCCTTTCCGCGGCAATGGGCTTGGCGTGCAGCTCGTCGGTCAGGCTGTCTCCCACTACCGCAGGGTCGGGCGCAGTCTGCTCCAGCTGCGCTGCGCGCCGGATAATGCCGTTGCCCAGCATTTTTATCATAAATATGGATTTTACAAAGCGGGTACGGAAACCGGCAGCCGCGTCCCGCTGGAGATTCTGGAGAAGAACATTGGCTATGCATGATACAAAAGACTTCCTCCCTGTTTCTGCTGCGGATATGAAAGCGCGGGGCTGGGAGGATTATGATTTTCTCCTCATCACGGGGGACGCATATGTCGATCACCCCTCCTTCGGCACCGCCATCATCGGGCGCGTGCTGGAGGCGGAAGGGTATCGCGTCGCCATCCTCGCCCAGCCGGACTGGCGCAAGCCTTCTGCCTTTACAGCCCTAGGACGGCCGCGGTTTGGCGTGCTCATCTCCGCCGGTAACATCGACTCAATGGTCGCCCACTACACCACCGCAAAAAAGCGCCGCCATGACGACGCCTACTCCCCCGGCCGTAAGGCCGGACTGCGGCCCGACCGTGCCACTATCGTCTATGCAAACCGCATTCGCGAGGTATTTGGGGATATTCCGCTGATTATCGGGGGGCTTGAAGCCTCCCTGCGCCGCTTTGCCCACTACGATTATTGGGAGGACGCAGTGCGCCGTTCCATCCTCTTTGACGCGCAGGCGGATCTGCTGACCTACGGCATGGGCGAGACTGCCACGCGGGAGATCGCCGCGCGTCTTGCGGCAGGCACGCCTCCCCGCGAGATGACCGATATCAAAGGCACCTGCTTTGTGGCAAAAAATCCAGCCGCCTGCGCTTACCCCAAGGTCGAGGTGCCCTCCTTCGAGCAGGTCGTGCAAGATCGGCGCGCTTATGCAGAGGCGAATATCGTGGAATACGACGAGCACGACCCGGTGCGCGGCAGAGCGGTCCTCCAGCGCCACGGCGACCGTATTCTCATTGTCAACCCACCCGCTATGCCCTTGACTGCGGCGGAGCTGGACTTTGTGGCGGAGCTCCCTTATCAGCGCGAGCCACACCCTATGTACGCCGCGCAGGGCGGTGTGCCGGCCATTGAGGAGGTGCGCTTTTCTGTCACTCACAACCGCGGATGCTTCGGCGCGTGCAATTTCTGCTCCCTCGCCTTTCACCAGGGGCGGATGGTGACCGCCCGCAGCCACGAAAGCCTCATCCGCGAGGTCACGGCACTCACCAAGCATCCTGGATTTAAGGGGTATATTCACGACGTCGGCGGGCCGTCTGCAAACTTCCGCCGTCCCTCCTGTCAGAAGCAGCGCAAGGCGGGGCTATGCAAAAATCGCGCGTGCCTTGCGCCTACACCCTGCCCGCATCTGGATGCCGACCACACCGACTACCTCCAGCTCTTGCGCAAGCTGCGCGCAATCCCCGGCATCAAAAAGGTCTTTATCCGCTCCGGTATTCGCTACGACTTTATGATGCAGGACCAGAGCGGGGAATTTTTCGCAGAGCTGGTGCAGCACCACATTTCCGGGCAGCTCAAGGTGGCACCGGAGCATTGTGTCTCAGGGGTGCTCGATGAGATGGGCAAGCCCCACATCGACGTGTATGAACGTTTTCGGCAGAAATACGAGCGGCTCAACCGGCGCTATGGGAAGGAGCAGTATCTCGTGCCCTATCTTATGTCCTCCCACCCCGGCTGCACGATGCGGGATGCCGTCGCTCTGGCCGAGTGGCTCAGCCGCACCGGGCGGCAACCGGAGCAGGTGCAGGACTTCTATCCTACCCCCGGCACACTCTCCACCTGTATGTATTACACGGGTCTCGACCCGCGCACCATGCGCCCCATCTACGTCCCGAAAGACGCGCACGAAAAGGCGATGCAGCGTGCGCTGATGCAATGGAAGCGCCCCGAAAAGCGCCCCCTCGTCATCGCCGCCCTCAAGGAGGCGGCGCGGGAAGATCTCATCGGCTATGGAAAGGGCTGTCTTATCCGCCCGAACCGCCCGGCACCAAAGGACGGAAAACAGGCAACGCGAACAGGAGAACCGAAAAAGCAGCCCGCCAGACGGCAAAAGGGCTGGGCGGCAGCCAAGCCCAAGAAAAACAGCCGCCCGCGTAAAAAGCATTCTTGATGAATAAGGGAGACCCGTACCATATGACAAAATCCTTTTTCCTGCACCTCGCGCGCCTGCTCTTTTGCGGTGTCATGTTCTGCATCGGCGTTTACTACTGGCTGACCAACCCCACCCAGCTCGACTTCACATCGCCTGCCGGTAATCGGCTGTTTCTTTCCGTCATCTGGCTTTTTCTCTGCATCAGCATCCTCCTACGCCTGGTTCCCAATCCCACCTCCGCCATCGGGGCGCGCAAGCATTTTGCCCGCTACTATAAGCAGGCCCCGGAGACGGGCGGGAAAGGCACTGCGCCGCTTCACCGCGGGGTGCTCCTGTCCGCCGCCGCGTGGATTATTTTTAATGTAGCTGTTCTGCTTGTGGCGCATTCGACCGGCCTTCTCTCCCCCGCCACCGCACTTCTGCTCGTGCTGCTCTATGCGGTATGCGATGTGGTTTGCATTCTCTTTTTCTGCCCGTTCCAGTTATTATTCCTGCGCAACCGCTGCTGCAGCGTCTGCCGGATCTATAATTGGGACTGCATGATGCTCTGCACGCCATTTCTGCTCTATCTCAACTTATATTCCCTCCCCCTCGTGATCCTTGCAGCGCTGCTTCTTGTGCTGTGGGAGCGCTCAGTATTTCTGAACCCGCATTATTTCAGCGCCCAGACCAACATCGCCCTGCGCTGCGCCAATTGTACCGACCGCTTTTGCCACCTGCGTGGCAAAATACACGCCCCACACTCCCGGTACAGACCATGTGAATTTGAGGTGTCAGTGCTATAGAGTAAAAACTGCGCTCTGTTTTGGGAAAACAATCCCGTTTTTGGGTGCTCACATCGTCCAGCATGTGATGGGCATAAAAATATTCATATAATCCCGTTAGAAACGGTTGACATGAGTCATAAAATGCTGTATACTATTTTTTGTTACTAATTTGAAGTGATTGATATTTCCGATGGTCCTTTCACATCAGGAGACCATAGTTTATGCCGGAGTGGCGGAATTGGCAGACGCCCGGGACTTAAAATCCCGTGGGAGCAATCCCGTGCCGGTTCGATCCCGGTCTCCGGTACCATATCGCGGGGTAGAGCAGTTGGTAGCTCGTCGGGCTCATAACCCGGAGGTCGTTGGTTCAAATCCAGCCCCCGCAACCAAAAAAGTACC
>JAJBUC010000146.1 GCA_020860545.1 Oscillospiraceae bacterium
GGCTGCATAGTCTGGGAAATAAATCACAAAAAGTTAATGGTGGCATATATATCCTCCTCCATACCCAGTGTATGTATCGAGGCTATATAGTGTGAAGGGACGGCGCGACATATTGGGCCGACTATCCGGCCGTCTTTGGAAAGTTGATTGCCGCCTGCGCCGCGGCAAGCCGGGCGATGGGCACACGATAGGGCGAGCAGGAGACGTAGTCCAAGCCGATACGGTGAAAAAACTCCACCGAGGTCGGGTCGCCGCCGTGCTCCCCGCATATGCCGAGATGCAGGCTGGGTCTGGCCCTTCTGCCGAGCTCCACCGCAGTAGACACCAGCTTGCCGACGCCCTTTTGGTCGAGATGCGCAAAGGGGTCGGACTCATAAATTTTCGCACTGTAATAGGAATCCAAAAACTTACCCGCATCGTCCCGGCTAAAGCCAAAGGTCATTTGGGTGAGGTCATTCGTCCCAAAGGAGAAGAACTCCGCCTCGCTTGCGATCTCGTCCGCCGTAAGCGCAGCACGCGGGATTTCGATCATGGCACCCACCTGATACGGCAGGCGGATACCCGCCTCGGCGATCAGCACGTCGGCTGTTTTGACGACGATCTCTTTGACACAGCGCATTTCCTTCACGTCACCAACGAGCGGAATCATAATCTGGGGCTCAATTTTGTACTTGCCTCTCTTCGTCACGGCGATTGCCGCTCGGATCACGGCGGTGGTCTGCATCTCCGCAATTTCCGGATAGGTAACCGACAGACGGCAGCCGCGGTGCCCCATCATGGGATTAAACTCGTGCAGCCCTTCGATGATGGACTGTAGCTTTTCACAGGACAGACCCATATCCGCCGCAATTTCGGCGATATCCTCCGGCTTGGTCGGCAGGAACTCATGCAGCGGCGGATCAAGAAAGCGGATGACGACAGGGCAGCCCTCCATCGCCTCATAAAGCCCTTCAAAATCCGCCTGCTGATAGGGCATGATCTTATCAAGCGCGCGCTTTCTCAGCGCGGTACTGTCAGCTACGATCATCTCCCGCATGGCTTTGATGCGCTGCTCATCGAAGAACATATGCTCCGTGCGGCAAAGCCCGATCCCCTCCGCGCCAAACTGACGGCTTTGAACGGCATCTCTCGGCGTGTCGGCGTTTGCATAAACCTGCAGTCTGCGGCATTGGTCCGCCCAGCTCATCAGCCGCCCGAAGGCACCGCCGGTGACATCGGCGGGCACCGTCGCAATCGCTTCTCCGTAGATATGCCCGGTCGAGCCGTCGAGCGAGATGGTATCCCCCTCGTGAAAGGTCTTTCCGCCGAGCGTAAACTGCTTTTTGTCATAGTCCACTACAATTTCACCGCATCCGGAGACACAGCACGTACCCATACCCCGTGCAACCACCGCCGCGTGGGAGGTCATGCCGCCGCGTACCGTCAAAATTCCCTGCGCAACCTGCATCCCCTCGATATCCTCCGGCGAGGTCTCAAGGCGCACGAGAATCACCTTTTCACCTCTTTCATGCCACTGTCTGGCCTCCTCCGCGGTGAAGACCACCTTCCCGCACGCCGCGCCGGGCGACGCGGCAAGCCCGCTGCCCAGCACCACCGCCGCCGCCAGTGCATCCCGGTCAAACTGTGGGTGAAGCAGCGAGTCCAGCTGCTTCGGGTCCACGCGCAGCACCGCCTCCTGCTCGGTGATCATCCACTCATCCACCAGATCGACCGCTATTTTGAGCGCCGCCGCCGTGGTACGCTTCCCATTGCGGGTCTGCAGCATATAGAGCGTTCCGTTTTCAATGGTAAACTCCATGTCCTGCATGTCCTTATAGTGCGCTTCCAGCCGGTTTGCGATATCGGCAAATTGTGCGTAAACCGCCGGCATCTCCTGCGCAAGCCTGCTGATCGGCCACGGCGTGCGCACCCCGGCGACCACGTCTTCCCCCTGCGCGTTCATCAGGTACTCGCCAAACAGCGCCTTTTCCCCCGTCGCCGGGTTACGGGTAAAGGCGACACCGGTACCGGAATTTTCGCCGGAGTTTCCAAAAACCATACTCTGCACGTTGACGGCTGTCCCCCAATCGTAGGGGATCTCGTTGATGCGGCGGTATACATTTGCGCGCGGGTTATCCCACGAGCGGAACACCGCCTTGACCGCCTCCATAAGCTGCACATTCGGGTCACTCGGAAACGCGCCGCCCTGCTCCACCAGATAGAACGCCTTGAAGCGCGCCACCAGATCCTTTAAATCCTCCGTGTCCAACGCCGTGTCCTCGGTCACCCCCTTTTCCGCCTTCTTTGCGTCGATGATCTCCTCAAAACGCTTTTTGGGCAGCTCCATCACGACGTCGGAAAACATCTGGATAAACCGGCGGTACGAATCATAGGCAAAGCGTGGGTTTCCGGTCATACGGGCAAAGCCCTCCACCACCGTATCATTGAGTCCCAGGTTTAAAATAGTGTCCATCATCCCCGGCATAGAGGCCCGCGCACCGGAGCGCACAGAAATCAAAAGCGGATTTTCAGGGTCGCCAAATTTCTTGCCCGTAATGCGTTCGAGCTGCGCGAGATATGTAAAAATCTGCTCCTGAATATCGGGTGATATCGTTTTCCCGTCGCTGTAGTACCGCGTGCAGGCCTCCGTAGTAATGGTAAACCCCTGTGGCACAGGCATGCCCAAATTCGTCATCTCGGCAAGGTTTGCACCCTTTCCACCCAAGAGCTCTTTCATTGCACCGTTCCCCTCAGAGAAAAGATAGACATACTTATACGCATTACCCATTGCGCGCCCTCCTATTTCCTGTTGTTTATCGTCAGAAATTTTTCCCATATCATATTCATTATAACAATGAGTTGGTCAAATTACAAGGCGAATTTCCCGTATTTATTTGCGTTTTTATTCACTTTTGCCGAAGGAAGCGGCGCGCTCACTATATTTTCCAACAGGAAGATACCTTTGTCGGTTGCAGGAAATGCGAAATTATGTTACGCTAAAAGAAACTGTTTGGGAGGTGCACACACTTGCCGATTCGCATTCCTGATTCCCTGCCCGCCCGCGCGGTGCTGGAGGGGGAAAATATTTTTGTCATCACAGAATACCGGGCCATCCATCAGGACATCCGTCCGCTGGATGTCCTCATTTTAAATCTCATGCCGACCAAGATCATTACGGAAACCCAGATTCTGCGCAAGCTGTCCAATACGCCGCTGCAGATTCAGGTGGAGTTGCTGCGCACCGCGAGCTACCGCTCCCTGCATACCGATGACGACCATCTGGAGTCCTTTTATACCACCTTCGATCAGGTGAAGGATCGGTTTTTCGACGGCATGATCATCACCGGCGCGCCCGTTGAAAACCTGCGGTTTGATCAGGTGGACTACTGGGACGAGCTCTGCCGGATCATGGAATGGAGCAAAACCCATGTTTTTTCCACCCTGCATATCTGCTGGGGCGCGCAGGCGGCACTGTATTATCACTACGGCGTCGAAAAGCGCAGCCTGCCGCGCAAGCTGTTCGGCGTTTATGAACATCACATTTTAAAACCGAGCTCCCCCCTCTTCCGTGGATTTGACGACGTGTTTCAGGCACCCCATTCACGCTATACCGACGTCGCGCGGGAGGATATTTTGAAGATACCGGAGCTGGAAATACTTGCGCAGTCGGATGACGCGGGTATTTTCGCCATCAAAAGACCAGACAGCCGCCAGTTTTTTCTGATGGGCCATCTGGAGTATGACCGTGATACACTGGCCAGAG
>JAJBUC010000081.1 GCA_020860545.1 Oscillospiraceae bacterium
GTATCAAGCTCGCCTTCTACCAGTCCATCGACTACGTGCGCATGGTCTGGATGAGCCTTGGCGACCTCGTCCGGGGTGCGGTGGGGCTGCAGGATATGTCGGGGCCCATCGGCATCGTCACCATGATCGGTGAGGCGGGCGCGTCGGCGGATTCAACGGGGCAGACGCTCGAAAGGGTCATGACGCTGGTGGCTTTTATCGCCATCAACCTCGCGGTGATGAATATGCTGCCGATCCCGGCGCTCGACGGCGGCCGCATCTTTTTCATGATTATCAACGGCTTTTTCCTGCTCTTTACCCGCCGCAAGCTCAACCCGAAATATGAGGGCATGGTCAATATGATCTGCTTTATCTGCCTGATGGCCTTTATGGTGGTGGTGGCGGTGAGCGACGTGGCGAAGCTGGCGGCTTGACAGTCTGAAATCAGGGGGATGCGGGATGACACAACAGATATCGGTGGGCGGTGTAAGAATCGGCGGCGGCGCGCCGGTCACCATCCAGTCCATGACAAATACCCCAACCGCCGACGTCGCGGCGACCGCCGCACAGATTGCGCGGCTCACGGATGCCGGGTGCGAGATCGTCCGCGTTGCCGTGCCCGATCTGGAGGCGGCAAAGGCCATCGGTGCTATCAAGGCGCGCATCGGCATTCCGCTTGTGGCGGACATCCACTTTAACTATAAGCTTGCGCTCGAAGCGGTGGCCGCCGGTGCGGATAAAATCCGCATCAACCCCGGCAATATCGGCGATGAAAGCCGGGTCAAGGCGGTGGCGGACGCCTGTCGGGCGAAAGGGATACCCATCCGGGTGGGCGTGAACGGCGGATCGCTTGAGAAGCGGCTGCTTGCAAAATACAACGGATTCACGCCGGAGGCGCTCGTCGAATCCGCGCTTGATCAGATAGCGCTGCTACATAAATTTGACTTTACCGATATCTGTGTCTCCCTCAAATGCTCCAATGTGCGCGATACCATCGCGGCGTATCGGCGTATGGCGCAGGTGAGTACCTGCCCCCTGCATCTGGGGGTGACCGAGGCGGGGACGCCGCACATGGGGCTTTTGAAATCCGCCATCGGCATCGGGGGCCTGCTCGCCATGGGGATCGGGGATACCTTCCGCGTGACGCTCACCGCCGATCCGGTGGAGGAGATTGCGGCGGCAAAGGATATTTTGCGTGCAGCGGGGGTGCGCCATGACGTCCCCGAGCTCATTGCCTGCCCCACCTGCGGGCGCACGCAGATTGATTTAATTGCGCTTGCAAGCGAGGTGGAGGCGCGGCTCAAATCGGTGCAAAAGCCGATCACCGTCGCCGTGATGGGCTGCGCGGTCAACGGGCCGGGCGAGGCATCCGCCGCCGACGTGGGCATTGCGGGCGGCAAGGGGGAGGGCCTGCTCTTCCGCAAAGGGGAGATTGTCAAAAAGGTGCCGCAGGCGGCGCTGGTGGACGAGCTCTTTGCCCTCATAGAGACATTATAATCAGTAGTTTAGGAGCGGGTGTAACATGCCGGACAGGAACGAAATACCCTTTACAACCTTTTTCTCCGCCTGGCAGGCGGAGCCCGCGCTCCTGCCTGCGGTAGAGGGGCTTTTCGTCACGCGGGCGGAGATTAGCCGGGAGGAGCGCACCATCCGCGCATCCCTGCTGGGGAAGGGGCAGGACGGTTCTATCCTGCCCGCGCTGGAATCGTCGCTTGCAAGCTCCTACGGCCTGCGCCGCGTCGAACTGAAGCTGGAGGGTGCGCCGGTGGCGGTGGATAAGCCCGTGATGCCTGACGACGACCCCTTTGCGCGTACCGAGGCCATTCGCCGGGAGGCGCTGCGTAAGCTGCAGCTTGCGCGCCCAGCGGAAAAAAAGCAGGCGGCGCGCAGGGGAAAGCTGATTTTTGGTCAGCGGGAGATCAAAAAGCAGCCGACGCCGATGCGCCTTCTGGAGCTCGATATGGGGAACGTGGTGGTTGAGGGTGACGTGTTTTATGTCGACCACAAGGAGCTCAAGAAGCGCGGTGCGTGGGTGGTTTGCTTCGACATGACCGACTATACAAATTCGATCCGCGTGAATAAATTCTTCCTCGGTGACGAGGCGCTCCCCATTGTCAACGGGGTGAAAAAGGGACAACACCTGCTGGTACAGGGGCGGCTGAATATCGACCGCTTCACCGGCGACATGGTGCTCGAACCCATCGCCATCACGTTAGGGGAGAAGCCGGTCAAGACGGACGACGCGCCGGAAAAGCGCGTGGAGCTGCATCTGCACACCCGCATGTCGGCGATGGATGCGCTGACCGATACCAGGGCGGTGGTGCAGCGGGCCGAGCAGTGGGGGCACAGGGCCGTCGCCATCACCGACCACGGCGTGGCGCAGTCCTTTCCCGATGCGTGGCACGCGGCCAAAGATATTAAGGTGATCTACGGCGTAGAAGCGTATTATGTAAACGACGTGGACGACCGCGTCGCCGTACACGGTGATGTTTCCGGCGCGCTGGAGCAGGAGATCGTCTGCTTTGATATAGAGACGACGGGCCTTGACAAAAAGAAGGACGTGCTCACGGAGATCGGCGCGGTCATCCTGCGGGGCGGCGAGGTGGCGGAGTCCTTTCAGACCTTCGTCAGCCCCGGCAGAAAGCTCAGCTACGAAATCACCTCGCTTACCGGCATTACGGATGAGATGCTCAAGGGCGCGCCGTCACAGGCGGAGGCGATTGAGGCCTTTTTACAGTTCGCCGGGGATCGTCCGCTCGCAGCGCACAACGCGGACTTTGACATGGGCTTTCTCGCCGAGGGCTGCCACAGGATGGGGAGAAGCTTTCAAAACGCCTCTCTCGATAGTCTGGTTCTGGCGCAGAACCTGCTGCCTGAATTGAGCAAGCACAAGCTCGACATTGTGGCAAAGCACCTGAACTTGCCCGCGTTCCACCATCACCGCGCGAGCGACGACGCCGCGACGGTGGCGTATATGCTCCTCGCCTTTTTTGACAAGCTGCACGCGCAGGGGATTGACACACTGGAGGGGATTAATCCCGCTATGCGAACACTGCGCGGGAACAGCAAGGCAAGGCGGCAGCCCAAGCACCTGATTGTGCTGGCGAAAAACAAGACCGGTCTGCGCAACCTCTACAAATTAATTTCACTCTCGCATTTGGAGTATTTTAAAAAGTACCCCATCATGCCAAAGCATATAATTGACGAAAATAGAGAGGGCCTGATTTTAGGCTCGGCTTGCGAGGCGGGTGAGGTTTTTGAGGCTGTAGTCAGGGGAAAGGACTGGAACGAGCTCAAACGCATCGCGTCGTGGTATGATTATCTCGAAATACAGCCCTTGTGTAACAACGGCTTCATGATTCGAAAGGGCATCGTCCAGAATGAAGAGGCGCTGCGGGAGTTTAACCGCACGGTGGTTGCCCTCGGGAGGGAGTTGGGCAAGCCCGTCTGCGCCACGGGCGACGTCCACTTCCTCGACCCGGAGGACGAGATCTACCGCCATATCCTTCTCGCGTCAAAATGCTTTGACGACGCCGACGCCGCGCTCCCCCTGTACTTTAAGACAACCACAGAGATGCTGGAGGAATTTTCCTATCTCGGTCAGGAGGAGGCGCACCGTGTCGTCGTGGAGGACACCAATCTGGTCGCCGACTGGTGCGAGCCCATTGAGCCGCTGCCCCACGGGCTGTTTACCCCGAAGCTGGAGAATTCCGACGGCGAACTGAAGGCGCTGGTCTGGGGGAGGGCGCACGAACTCTACGGTGAGCAGCCTCCCGATATCGTGACCGAGCGCATCAACGCGGAACTCGGGGATATCATCGGCTGCAAATACGACGTGATCTACATGTCGGCCCAGAAGCTGGTGCAGGATTCGCTGGATCACGGCTATCTGGTCGGCTCGCGCGGCTCGGTGGGATCCTCCCTTGTGGCGTACCTCTCCGGAATTACGGAGGTCAACTCCCTGCCGCCCCACTACCGCTGCCCGCAGTGCAAGCATGCCGACTTCGAGGCGGGACACGCATACGGCTGCGGCGCGGACATGCCCGACGCCCTCTGCCCTGTATGCGGCACGCCCTACGCCAAGGACGGCTTTCAGATTCCCTTCGAAACCTTCCTCGGCTTCGGCGGGGACAAGGTGCCGGATATTGACCTGAATTTCTCCGGGGACTATCAGGCAAAAGCCCACCGCTATACCTTTGAGCTGTTTGGGGAAAACCACGTCTTTCGCGCGGGTACCATCGGTACCGTGGCGGAGAAGACCGCCTTCGGCTACGTGAAAAAATACCTCGAGGAGCGGGGCAGGAAGGTCACCCGCGCCGAGGAAAACCGCCTTGCTCAAGGCTGTACGGGGGTCAAGCGTACCACAGGGCAGCACCCCGGCGGCATGGTGGTGATCCCGCAGGACAAGGAGATCTATGATTTCTGTCCGGTGCAGCGTCCGGCGGACGACACCGGCACCGATATCATCACCACCCACTTTGAATACCACTCCATGGAATCCAATCTCCTCAAATTGGATATTCTAGGGCACGACGACCCGTCCATGATCCGTATGCTCGAGGACCTGACCGGCGTGAACGCGCGGGAGATCCCATTGGACGACGCCGAAACCATGAGCCTGTTCACCTCCTCTGCGGCGCTCGGCTATGACAATGACCCGGTGCTCGGGCCAACAGGCGCGGTGGCCATTCCGGAGTTCGGCACCCCCTTTGTGAGGGGTATGCTGGTGGACACCCAGCCGACGGAGTTTGATGTGCTCATCCGCCTGTCAGGATTTTCCCACGGGACTGACGTGTGGCTTGGAAACGCCAAAGACCTGATCGTAAAAGAGGGGATTCCGGTCAATCAGGCGATCGGCTGCCGGGATGATATTATGATCTTCCTCATCTCCTGCGGTATGCAGGAAAAGCGCGCGTTCAAAATTATGGAGTCGGTGCGCAAGGGCAAGGGCCTGCCGGATGGCACGGAGGAGGAGATGCGCGCGGCGGGTGTGCCGCAGTGGTATATCGACTCCTGCAAGAAGATCAAATACCTCTTTCCAAAGGCCCACGCCGTCGCCTATGTGATGATGGCCTTTCGCATTGCATGGTTCAAGGTGCACAGGCCGCTTGCATTCTATGCCGCTTATTTTTCTATCCGCGCCAAGGCGTTTGACGCAACCTGCATGTGCGCCGGGATGGATACGGTAAAGCGCAAGATGCGTGAAATTGCCGCAAAGGACAAGGAAGCTTCCGCGGTGGAGCAGGATATGCTCACCACGCTGGAGGTGGTGTATGAATTCTATCTGCGCGGCTTTTCTTTTTCCCAGATGAACCTGTACCACTCCCACGCGACGCTTTTTCAGATGGATGAGGCGAATGGAACGCTCGACCCGCCGTTTTCCTCCCTGCCCGGACTGGGTGAGACCGCTGCGTGGTCCCTCGCCGAGCAGCGGGAGGGGCGCGAATTTGTCTCCATGGAGGAGGTGCTCGCGGCCTGCCCCAAGGTATCCAAGGCACATATTGAGCTGCTCAAAGGAATCGGGGCACTTGATGGTCTGCCTGAAACCAGTCAGATGACGCTATTTTGAAAGGATGGTCCATTGATGCAAAAGATTTCTATGTTCAGCCGCAGACTCCTTGCGCTGCTGCTTGCGGCCGGCCTCACCGTCACGGTGCTCTCCACCGCCGCCTCCGCAAGGGAGACAAGCTTTTTTGAAACCTTCCCGGGTGAAGTGACGCAGGCGGATTTAACCTGGAGCACGCCCGACACAGCGGCCTTTGACGAACAGTGCGCGTTGCTGCGTGCAGAACTTGCGAAGTCGGATAACGCACGATTGGTTCTGCAGGCATACTATGAACTATACGTGCTGATGCTGTACTACAGCAACCAATACACCCTCTGCACCATAGACTATTACCGCGACCCAGGCACGTACAGCAAGAGCTTGCAGGAGTGGGAGAGCTTTCTCGTGACGCTCAGCAATGGGTATCAGAATATCTCTAAGGAGGCCTTTCAGTCGGAATCATACGGTGCCATTATGGCCGCGACATTTGGCGAGGATTATGCCGACTCTGTGCTCAATTCTGTCAACGAGAGCGAGGAGCAGCAGCGGCTCCTTGCGCAGGAGAGTGCGCTTGAGGACATGTACTATACCGAGATGGGGAAGACATCGGTGGATGTGGACGCCGTTGCCGCCATCATGGTGGATTTGGTGGCGGTACGCAACACGTACGCGACGTCCAAGGGGTTTGACAGCTATGCGGATTATGCATACAGTGTCCTCTACTACAGGGACTATACATCCGACGAAGCCGCGAAGCTTGGGGAATACGTCAAGGAGTATGTTGTGCCTATGACCGGCGATATGGCCCTGGCGTTGTACTATAACAGTAACCTCAGCGGCGATAACCTCAGCACCCTTAGTAATCTCAGCGAGAGCCAGGTAATTGAGCTGGTCGGCAGCTGCATCGACCGGGTATCCAGCGAATACGCCGATGTATACGACTATATGGTGGAAAATAACCTGTACGACATTGCGGCCAGCGATACCAAGGCCGATGTCGGGTTTACTGTATATCTGCCATACCTGAACTCCGCCTTTATTTTCAATAAGCCGGACGGCGCGTATAATGATGTGCAGACATTGACACATGAGTTCGGACATTTTGCGGCATTGTGCCTGTCCGACTACATCTGCCAGGATGTTGCCGAAATCCACTCCCAGGGGCTTGAGGCGCTCTATATGAGCTTTGCCGACGAGATTGCCGGGGAAGGGGGAGACACCTATCGTGCGTACAGTATCAACGCGCTCATCTCCTCCGTGACGCAGGGGTGTATGTTTGACGAGTTCCAGCGCGAACTTTACGAGACCGATAACCTCACCGTGCAGAAGGCCAATCAGATCTTCGTCTCCGTCGCCGCAGATTACGGTCTGAACTTTTCAAATAGCGGGAATGGGGCGTACAGCTGGATCAACGTCGGGCACAACTTTTCGGAGCCGTTTTATTACATCAGCTATGCGACCTCGGCCCTGTCCGCGCTGGAACTGCTTGGGCGGTCCGCGGACGATTTTAACGCGGCGGCGGACGACTACCTCGCGCTGACCGCTATGAGCGCTATCGGCAGCTATAAGGCGGTCACGAAAGCGGCGGGCCTGTCCGATATCTTCCAGAGCGGTTCGGTGCAGAAAATTGCTTCGGATGTGAGTGAATATCTGGACAGCGAGGTCTACAACCTCGCCGCGTTCTCCGACCTGAACGGGCACTGGGCGCAGGAGGCCGCAAGGCTCTGCGCCGCGTGCGGCATGTTCAAGGGGGACGACGCCGGCAACTTCCTGCCGGACAGTGAAGTGACGCGCGGCGCGTTTGTCACCATTCTGTGGCGGCTTCTGGGCGAGCAGGAGGCAAGAACGACCTCTTTTACCGACGTCAATAGCGGCGACTGGTACAGCAGCGCGGTGAACTGGGCGTACACCTACGGTGTGGCGGACGGCACCTCCGCCAGTGAATTCTCGCCGAACGGTGCCCTGACGCGTGAGCAGCTGGCTGTCATGCTCTACCGCATGCTGGATGAGCCGGCGGTAAAAAACAGCAGCATTCTGGATAGCTACAGCGATGCGGGCGCAGTCTCCAGCTGGGCAAAGAACGCCATGGCGTGGGCGGTGGAGAACGGGCTCATCTCCGGCAAAAGCGGGAATCTGCTTGCGCCCGGCGGTACGGCCACCCGCGCGGAGACGGCGACCATTATGGCGCGCCTGATCGCTTGATGGTACTTGACAGGTCTGCAGAAATGTAGTATATTAGCGTGGTAAAGTGATGAAGCGAAAATGGGAGGGCTGTACGCATGAATCACATCATTGACACGCCGGAGGGGACGCGGGACCGGCTGTTTTCCGAGTGCCGCGACAGGAGAGCGGTGCAGGATGCCCTGACAGGGCTCTTTGCCGCCCGCGGGTACGATGAGGTATGCACGCCGGAAATGGAGTATTACGACCTTTTTGTCCAGTCGGGCAACCCCATTCCACAGGAATCCATGCTCAAGATCATCGACCGCTCCGGCAGGATCATGGTTATGCGCCCCGACTGCACCACCCCCATTGCCCGCGTCGCGGCGACAAAACTGAGGGATGCCCCGCTTCCGCAGCGGCTCTATTATAACGAGACGGTGTTCCGTTCCGGCGTGGCCCACCGCGGCGGCAGCAGCGAGGTCGCCCAGTGCGGCGTGGAGCTGCTCGGCGCGGGGGATATTGAGGCCGACGTGGAGATCATCGCCCTTGCCGCAGAAGGACTGCGCGCGACCACAAAGCATGGCTTTCACATGGAACTTGGGCACGCAGGGCTCTTTCGTGATATGGCGGCGCAGCTCGCCATGCCGCAGGCGGATGTGGAGCGGATGCGCGGCCTCGTGGAGGGGAAAAGCTACGCGGCGCTTGGCGACCTGCTCGCGCCGTATGGCGGGCATCCGGCTGCACGGTTTCTCTCCCGCCTTTCCGGACTGTTCGGCGGGCAGGAGGTGCTGGCCGAGGCGGAGGCGCTCGTGGGTGCGCGGGAGGAGCTGCGCTATCTCAAAGCGCTCTATGAAAAGCTCTCAGCGCTGGGCTACGGGGCGGAGATCGGCTTTGATCTGGGGCTGGTGCATCAGATCGACTACTACACCGGCGTGATCTTTCGCGGTTACACCGCAGGCGTAGGTGCCCCGGTGGTATCCGGCGGGCGGTACGACAACCTGCTCGGCGCGTTTGGACGCCCCGCCCCCGCCATCGGCTTTGCAGTAGATGTGGACGCGGTGGCGGGCTGCCTCCCGCGCGAGGCGGGGGACGAGAGACTGCGCATCGCCCTGACCAAGGGTCGGCTGCAGGATCAGACTGTGGAGCTGTTTGAGTGTGTCGGGCTGGACTGTACGCCGGTGCGGAAGCCCGGGCGTCGGCTGGTGCATCCACTGCCGAACTACCCGCTTGACGCAGTGCTCGCCAAGGCACCCGACGTCATCACCTATGTGGAGCACGGGGTGTGCGACCTGGGTGTGGTGGGCAAGGACACCATTCTCGAGCACGGCAGCCCCTTTTACGAGGTCCTCGACCTCGGCTTTGGCAGATGCCGCTTTGCCCTCGCGGTGCAGGAGGGTACCGACTTTTACGGTACGTATCAGACCCGGCGCATCGCCACAAAATACCCCAACGTGGCGCGCCGCTTCTTCAAGGAAAAGGGCATGGATGTGGAGATTATCCGGATTGAAGGCTCCGTGGAGCTCGCCCCGCTGCTCGGTCTTGCGGACGGGATCGTCGATATTGTGGAGACGGGTGCGACTCTGCGGGCAAACGGGCTGATCCCCATTGAGGAAGTCGCCCCTGTTTCGGCGCGCCTGGTGGTGAATACGGCGTCGATGAAACTCAAGCGGGAGCAGATCACGGACCTGATCGAGAAATGCAAGTGTGGATTGGAGCTGATCAACGGATGATAGCAATGGTAACGGCGGACGGCGCGGCGGAACAGAAGGTTATTGCCGAGATGCGCGCGCGCGCGGACGCGGCGGGTGCGGAGACCGAACAGGCGGTATCCGAGATCATGTTGCAGGTGCGGAAACGGGGCTACGACGCGGTGCGGGAGTATTCCCTGCGCTTTGACGGCGCGGAGCCACGCGAGATTGGCAAGGGAGAGTTGGAGGCCGCCTATGCCGCCTGCCCGACGGAGCTGACCGACGCCATGGAGCGCGCGGCGGCGAACATCCGCGATTATAACGAGCGGCTGCTCAGGGAAAGCGCCTGTTGGACCTCCCCCGACGGCGGGACGGTGGGGCGCGTGGTGCGCGCACTGACGCGGGTGGGCATCTACGTCCCCGGCGGGACGGCGGCCTATCCCTCATCGGTATTGATGAACGCGGTGCCCGCAAAGGTGGCGGGGGTGGAGGAGCTTATTATGGTCACCCCGCCGACGGAAAACCTCAACAACGCGGTGCTGGCGGCAGCCAAAATAGCGGGCGTGGATCGCGTAATCGCCGTGGGCGGCGCGCAGGCCGTGGCGGCGCTCACCTATGGCGCGGATTGGATTCCCCGGGTTGATAAGCTCGTTGGGCCGGGTAACGCTTACGTCGCCGCCGCAAAGCGTATGGCCTATGGGCAATTGGATATCGACATGGTGGCCGGCCCCTCCGAGGTGCTGGTGATTGCCGACGATACGGCGCGGGCGCGGTATGTCGCGGCGGATCTTCTGAGTCAGGCGGAGCACGACAGGCTTGCCTCGGCGATTCTCCTGACCACCAGCGCTTCTATGGCGCGGTCGGTGGACGGGGAGCTCGCGCGGCAGACCGCCGCGCTCAGCCGCGCCGAGATCATGGAAGCCTCCCTGCGGGATTACGGCTGCATCATCATCTGTCGGGATCTGGCTGAGGCCGTGGCCCTTGCAAACGAGATTGCGCCGGAGCATCTGGAGCTCATGACCGAAAACCCGCGCGCCCTCCTGCCGGAGATCCGCAACGCGGGCGCGGTCTTTCTCGGCGCGTATTCCCCGGAGCCGCTCGGCGACTATATGGCGGGGCCGGATCACGTGCTGCCGACCTCCGGCACGGCGCGGTTCTTCTCCCCGCTCTCGGCGGAGAGCTTTCTCAAGTCCATGAGCGTGATTGAATATGGAAAAGAGCATTTGGCACAGGTGCAGCGGCAGATCATCTGCATGGCGGAGTCGGAAAAACTGACGGCGCACGCGAATGCCGTGCGTGTCCGCTTTGAGCAGCAATAAAAAAGGAACAGGAGGGACAACGATGGGCAGAGCATCCAGCGTCTCCAGAATCACACGGGAGACAAGCATCCAAGCAGACCTCTCGCTCGACGGGGGAGAGGTGCTGATCGACACGGGCATCGCCTTTTTTGACCACATGCTGACGGCGTTTGCCTTTTATGCGAAAATCGGGCTAGCGGTCACGGCGCACGGCGATCTGGAGGTGGACGGGCACCACACGGTCGAGGACGTCGGCCTCACGATCGGCGAGGCGCTGCGTGAGGCGCTTGGAGACAAGACCGGCATCCGGCGCTTCGGCTCGGCGTGCATCCCCATGGATGAGGCGCTCTGCCGCACGGTGCTCGACTTCTCCGGCAGGCCGTTTTTGGTCTTTGACGCGGAGATGCCGCAGACGCAGCTCGGCGGCTACGACGCGTGCCTCACCGAGGAGTTTATGCGCGCGGTGGCTAACGCCGCCGGGATTACACTGCACCAGAAGATGTTATACGGGAAAAATGCCCACCACATCACCGAGGCCCTCTACAAATCCCTCGGCGTTGCCGTGCGAGAGGCGGTCGCGGTCGAGGGTACCGGCGTCACATCCACCAAGGGCGTGCTGTGACGGAAAGGAGCGGACGATGGGATATACCGCGGTAATTGACTACGGTGTCGGCAACCTCAAGAGCGTCACGAACGCCATGGGTTTTTTAGGCCTAAAAACCCTGATCACATGCGATCAACATGAGATTGCCCGCGCCGACGCGATTTTACTGCCCGGCGTGGGCGCTTTTCCCGACGCGGCGGAGAAGCTCTTCGGGCTGGGGCTCGACCATATTTTACGCGCTGAGGCGGAGCAAAAGCCTGTGCTGGGCATTTGCCTCGGTATGCAGCTGCTCTTTGACGAGAGTGATGAGGTGCGCCCCTGTAAGGGCCTCGGCCTTGTGCCCGGAAAGGTGTCGCGTATCGAAACCGCCCAAAAGCTCCCGCACATCGGCTGGAACAGTCTCCGTCTGCAAAACGACGCCCCTATCTTTGCGCATCTTCCACAGGAGAGCTATGTCTATTTTGTCCACTCCTACTGTGGCTGTACAGCGCGCGAAAGCGACGTGACCGCCCGCACCGAATACGGCACGTCGGTTGTGGCGGCGGTGCGGCACGGCAATGTGTACGGCTGCCAGTTTCACCCCGAAAAGAGCGGGGACGTGGGGCTGCAAATACTGAAGGATTTTGGAGCGTTGAACCGATGATTGTTTTACCTGCGATTGACTTGAAGGACCGTAAGGTCGTACGCCTCTATAAAGGAGATTTTACAACCGTACATCAGGTGGCGGACGATCCTATAGAGACCGCGCGCGCCTTTGCACAGGCCGGCGCAAGCTGGATGCACATGGTCGATCTCGACGGCGCGAAAAGCGGGGCGCGGCGCAACAGCGATGTGGTGCGCGCCGTCGCCGGGGACACGGGTCTGCACATTGAGCTCGGCGGCGGCATGCGCACAATGGAAGACCTGCGCGCAGCAGACGATATGGGGGTGCGGCGTATGGTGATCGGCTCCGCCGCGGTCACAGACCCTGCCTTTGTGCGCGAGGCGGTTGCAGCTTACGGCGCGCGTATTGCCGTCGGGATCGATACGCTCGATGGGATGGTGAAGACCGCCGGGTGGGTGGAGGATTCGGGGCGCGAGTACCTCGACTTTGCCCGCAGTATGGAGGTGATCGGGGTCAGGGTGATTGTCTTCACCGATATTGCGACCGACGGCGCGCTGAGCGGGCCGTCCTATGACCGGCTGCGCGCGCTGCAGGCGGCGGTGAGCTGCGACATTGTCGCGTCGGGCGGCGTGACCGATCTGGATGATATCAAAAGGCTGCGGGATATGGGGCTATACGGTGCCATCATCGGCAAGGCTTACTATGCCGGGACCATCGACCTTGCCGCAGCCGTAAAGGAGGCGGGCGTGCAATGCTAGCAAAGAGAATTATCCCCTGTCTCGACGTGCGGGACGGACGGGTGGTCAAGGGGGTCAATTTCGTCAACATCAGGGACGCAGGGGATCCTGTGGAGCTTGCGAAATACTACTCCGATCAGGGCGCGGACGAGATCGTCTTTCTGGATATCACCGCCACGAGCGACGCGCGCGACACCGTGGTTGACGTGGTGGAGCGCACGGCGGAGCAGGTGTTTGTCCCCCTTACGGTGGGGGGCGGCATCCGCACGCTGGAGGACTTTCAGCTGCTCCTGCGTGCGGGTGCGGATAAAATTTCTGTAAACTCCGCCGCCGTCGCCGATCCCACGCTCATTGCCCGTGCGGCGGAGCGGTTCGGTTCCCAGTGCGTTGTGCTGGCGATTGACGCGCGGCGGCGGGACGACGGAACCTTCGAGGTCGTGGTCGCGGGCGGGCGGAAGCCGACCGGATTGGACGCGGTGGCGTGGGCCAGGCGGGGCGAGGCGCTCGGCGCGGGCGAGATACTGCTCACCTCCATGGATGCCGACGGGACAAAGGCGGGCTTTGACCTTGCCATGACCCGTGCAGTGACTGCCGCCGTGCATATTCCGGTGATCGCCTCGGGCGGCTGCGGGAGTTTCGCGCACTTTGCCGATGTATTTGAACAGGCTGCCGCCGACGCTGCCCTTGCCGCGTCTCTGTTCCACTTTGGCGAGATGACCGTCCCGCAGGTCAAGGCGTTTCTGCATGCGCGCGGCATCCCCGTAAGGCCGGCGGCTGCCGAGGTATGATCAACCGGTCATTTTTTTAAGCGAAACCCCCGCCGCAAGCAGCACAGCACCACGCTTACTATGTTCGCATAAAGTATAGGGAGAGTCCCCAAAGCGAAATAGAAAGGCATGGTTTTTGTGATGAGACGAAGTGTTCCCCTGGAACCGGCGGCGACTGCTGTTTGTGACGCCAACTGTACGCCGCCTCTTATTTTTCAGCTTCCGCCGGAAAAAGGAAGGGCGCTGCTGGAGCAGGCCCAGGATACCCCTGTATATAAATACCCCGCTGAAATCTCCGCTATGACGGTGAGCACAGGTATCTGGGGTGAGGTTACGCTCTATATGGTCGTGCCGGAAAACCTCAGCGGAAATGCCAATGTAATCTACTATATCCATGGCGCGGGCTGGGTATTTGGCAGCTTCCACACACATGAAAAGCTGGTGCGGGAGCTGGCGGCCCGTACCAATTCCATTTTGTTGTTCCCGGAGTATTCCCGCGCGCCGGAGGCCCAATATCCCGTTGCGATTGAACAGTGCTACAGTATTCTGGCCGCACTGCCCGGTTTTGTACAGAATCTTCCCTATGCAGCTGATATCGGCACGCTGACGGTTGTGGGAGACAGCGTGGGCGGGAATATGGCGACAGTACTTACCATCATGGCAAAAGAGCGGGGTGGGCCCGCCATTCATAAGCAGGTGATGTTCTATCCTGTCACCAATGCCTGCTTCAACACCGGCTCTTATGCGCAATTTGCCTCTGGTTATTACCTGTATCGGGCCGGTATGGAGTGGTTTTGGCGGCAGTATACGGACAGTGATACGGACCGGTCACAGATCACCGCCTCTCCGCTCAGAGCAAGTATCGAAGATCTTGCGGGCTTGCCGCAGGCCTTGATTATCAACGGTGAGGCCGATGTCCTCCGGGACGAGGGCGAGGCCTACGCGCGCAAGCTGCGTAAGGCTGGGGTGGAGGTTACCGCAGCCCGCTTCCAGGCCATCATCCATGATTTCGTGATGCTCAACGCGCTCGACCAGACAAATGCCTGCCGCGGCGCAATGGATCTGGCCACCACGTGGATCAATCGAAGGAACATGGGAAAGCACTAGAGAAAATATTTTCAGGAGAGAATTCAGATGAAGAAACACCTTGCCATTTTGACAGCCGGACTGTTGGTGCTCAGCCTGGCAGGATGCGATGCAACAATAAACGACGCAATCTATGATTCGGATGCCTCGCTTGCGGGCGGCGACATGTATAGTAAGATGTATGCCACAGCAACTACGCGAGGGCGTACATTCACCTTCTCCCGTGGCACATTGAGCGGCGCAGAGACGATATGGACGTACCGGTCTGACGGAAACGGAACAGAGGTTACCCTGCAATATACACTGGAGGAGACCAACTCCGGTTCCGCCAAGCTGGTGTTGATCGATCCCGATGACACCGTTATCACGATTGCTGAGGCATCCGCCACGCGGCAGGAGGATACGTATTCCTTTACTGCGGATGACTCGGGCACCTACTGCGTCAAGCTTGCCGGGAAAGAAAGCGCCGCTGTGAGCGGGACGCTGAGCTATAGCCACGGCACCGCGTCGACAGACTAGACTGTGGAGGATACCGCACGTCAACCAGAAAAACCGCCTGAATGTTTCCATTCAAGCGGTTTTCTATGCGTTCGTTCCTGTTGTTATTTCATCAGGGAACAGACGAGTGCGGCATACGCCACAGGATCCTCGAGCGGCAGTCCCGCAATGAGCAGGGCTTGCTGGTAGAGGAGCTCGACGTAGGTTTTGGCGCGCTCCCTGTCGGTGTCCATGGCGCTGCGCAGGGCGGCAAACGCTTCCGAATCAGGGTTGAGCTCCAGAATCTGATCCGCACGCAGCTGATCGGCGCTTTCCGGATTCATCTTGATAAAATACTTTGCCATTTCAATGGAGAGGGAGCCCGCGAGGGAGAGGCATACCGCGCCGGATTTGAGCACCTTGGAGATGCGCGCCTCATGGATGCGGTCGCCCAGGGTCTCTTTGACAAACGCGAGCACGTCCTTGTTCTCCTCCGTCTTTTCTTCGGCGGCCTGCTTTTCCTCCTCGCTTTCAGGCAGGGCGTCCTCGTCGCTGACCGATTTGAGGGTTTTTCCGTCGTATTCGCGCAGGGTCTGCATCAGGAATTCGTCCGGCTCGTCGTTCAGGTAGAGCACCTCATAGCCCTTGTCGGCGATGCGCTCAACCTGTGGGAGCTTGGCAATTCTCGCCGGGGACTCGCCGCTGGCGAAGTAGATATACTTCTGGTCCTCCGGCATGCGGGCGACATAGTCGGCAAGGGTGGTCTGCGCGTCGGAGTGGGATGACCAGAAGAGCAGCAGGTCTTTGAGCAGGTCCTTGTGCGCGCCGTAGTCGGCGAGTACGCCGAGCTTGAGGCTCAGGCCGAAGGCGTGCCAGAAAGACTTGTAGCTTTCCGGCTCCTCCTTCTGGATGCGCACCAGCTCCGCCTTGACCTTCTTCTCGATATTCTTGGCGATGATCTGCAGCTGCCGTGTCTGTTGGAGCATCTCGCGGCTGATATTGAGGGAGAGGTCGGGGCTGTCCACCACGCCGCGCAGAAAGCGGAAGTGGTTGGGTACAAGCTCGGCGCACCGATCCATGACCATCACGCCGGAGGAGTAGAGCTGCAGGCCCTTTTCAAATTCGCGCGACTGGAAGTCATACGGCTGGCGGGCGGGGATAAAGATCAGCGCGCGGTACTCCACATTCCCCTCTGCGGCGACGTGGATGACGGCGAGCGGATTTTCAAAATCACCGTATTTCTCCTTATAGAAATCCGCGTATTCCTCCTCCGTGACCTCATCCTTGGGGCGGTACCAGAGTGGTACCATGGAGTTGAGCGTGGCCCACTCCCTGTACGTCTCGTACTCCGGCTTATAGTCGTCGCCCGCATCCTCCGGCTTGGGTTTTTCGCGCGTGCGTTCCTTCTCCATCTCAATGGGGAAGTGGACGTAGTCGGAGTACTTTTTCACCAGATCCTCGAGTGTATCCTGCGAGAGGTACTGGCTGAAATCCTCCTCGTCGGTATCCGGCTTGATGTACATCGTAATTTCGGTGCCATAGATCTCCTTCTGGCAGGGGGTGATGGTGTAGCCGTCCGTACCGGAGGACTCCCACTGCCACGCCTCGTCGCTTCCGCAGGCTCTGGAGCGGACAATCACCTTGTCCGAGACCATGAAAGAGGAGTAGAAGCCGACGCCAAATTGCCCGATGATATCCAGATCGGACTCGTCCACGCCCTGCGCATCGGTGATCTCCTTTTTAAATTGGAGTGAGCCGCTTTTGGCGATGGTGCCGAGGTGGGTATCGAGCTCCTCCTTTGTCATACCGATGCCGTTATCGCGCACAATCAGGGTGCGTGCCTCCGGATCGGGGATGAGGGTGATGTGCAGATCGGCGCGATTGACCGAAACCTTGTCGTCGGTCAAAGAGCGGTAGGCGAGCTTGTCCAGCGCGTCGCTGGCGTTGGAGATGAGCTCGCGCAGGAAAATTTCGCGGTGGGTGTAGATGGAGTTGATCATCAGATCCAAAATTCGTTTTGATTCCGTTTTAAACTGTTTCTTGGCCATAATGGCAGCCTCCTATAGAAAAATTCTGTTAATCAAATTGAGCTGATTTAGCACTCGCGAAGTATGAGTGCTAAACTATCATAATACTTTCCATAGAAAAAAGCAAGAGGGGGAGCCGATTTTTTTATAATTGCCCTTTTGCCACATATCCCTTATAATAAAGGATATCATAAACGGAGCGAGGAGGATGGTTATGCTGTGAAATGTGCTTGCGGTCGGCGATGTGGTGGGGGAAGGCGGCATAGATATGCTGCGCCGCAGCCTGCGCCGGATTCAGAAGGAACGGGACGTGCACTTCACCGTGGTCAACGGGGAAAACGCATCGGGTGTGGGCATTCTGCCGCGTCAGGCCGACGATATTTTTGCAGCGGGCGCGGATGTGATTACGCTTGGCAATCACACGTGGAACCGGCTGCAAATCACCCGGTATCTGGATGAAAACCGCTACATCCTGCGCCCCGCAAACTATACTACGCTTCCGCCCGGACGCGGCTGGGGGGTCTTTGACGGGCCGGGCGGTCTGCGCGTCGGGGTAGTCAACCTCATCGGGCGCTGCGAGATGGACAGTAATTTTGACAGCCCCTTTGCCGTGATCGACCGTATTTTAGCGGAGATGCAGGCGGATATGGTGCTCGTAGATTTCCACGCCGAGGCGACAAGTGAAAAAGGGGCGATGGCGTGGTATCTCGACGGGCGGGTGCAGGCGCTGTGGGGGACCCACACCCACGTCCCAACGGCGGATACGCAGGTCATGCCGAAGGGGTTGGGTTTTGTGACGGATCTGGGCATGACCGGGCCCGCGCGCTCCGTACTTGGCATGAGCCCGAAGCAGGCCCTCAACCGGTTTTTGGGCGGGCTGCCGCAGCGGTTTGAACCGGCGGAGGGCCCGTGCAAACTGGAAAGCGCTCTTTTTACCATCGACACGGAGACGGGCAACTGCAGTGCCGTCCGGCGGGTGGATGCGGCGGATGTGTAATGTGCGAAAATTAGTGAGAAAGGAAACTGTGATATGATTCGTATTCTGCACGCGGCAGATTTTCACCTGGACACACCCTTTTCCTGGTGCGCGCCGGAGCAGGCGGCGCAGCTGCGCGAGGAGCAGCGGGAGATGGTGGGCCGGATCGCCGATCTGGCGCTGGCGCGGGAGGTGGATATGGTCCTGCTACCGGGCGACCTCTTTGATGCGGACGAGCACCCCCGCTACGAGACGCTGCGCGCGCTCACCGCCGCACTGAAGCGGATGGAGGTGCCGGTGTTCATCGCGCCCGGGAACCATGACCTCTGTGCCGGGCGCTCCGTCTACACCGCGTGCCCGTGGCCGGAGAACGTACATATTTTCGCGGAGGAGACGGTTACCTCCGTGCCTCTGCCGGCACTTGGCTGCACCGTGTACGGCGCGGCGTTTACCCCGACACGCCTGCGCGCGCCGCTTGAGGATTTCAAAGCGCCACAGGACGGCGGTGTGCACATCATGGCGCTGCATGCCGATATCACGGGTATGATGAAGCCGGACACCAACCTGACGGTGGAGATGATCGCCGCAAGTGGGCTGCAATATCTGGCGCTGGGACATATCCACACCTGCAGCGGCCTGCATCGGGATGGAGCGACCTATTGGGCCTATCCCGGTTGCCCCGCGGGGCGGGGGTTTGACGAAACCGGGGAGAAGGGTGTCTTGCTCGTGTCCGTTGCGGAGGAGGAGACGACAGCGGAATTTGTCCCCATCGGAGCGCGCCGGTTTGAGATTGTCGAGCGTGATGTGACCGGATGGGAGGACATCGGACAGGTGCTGCCGGACACGCTTCCGCAGGGCGCGGCGCGGGATTTTTACCGTGTCATTCTGTGTGGAGAGGCGGAGCATGTTGATGCGGCCGCGCTGGAGCGGCGGCTCGCGCCCCGCTTTTATGCCGTCAGCGTCGTGGATCATACCCTGCCGCCGCGCGATATCTGGGCGAGGCTGGGAGAGGACACGCTTACGGGCACCATCCTGCGGCGGATGCGCGCAAGAGGCGAGGCGGGAGAGGACGTGTCCCTCGCCGTGCGGTTCGGACTTGCGGCGCTCGAGCGGGGAGAGGACTGCCGGATATGAAGATCAAAAGCATGACGGCGACCTTCGGAAACCTGCAAAACGCCGCCCTCACACCCGGCAGTGGCCTTACGGTAGTGCAGGCACCGAACGAAACGGGCAAGTCTACATGGTGCGCCTTCCTGCGCGCCATGCTCTACGGCATCCCCACCAAGGAGCGGGACAAGCAGGGCTATCTGGCCGAAAAAAACCGCTACCGCCCGTGGAGTGGCAGCGCTGCAGAGGGGAAGCTGGAGCTCGAATGGAACGGGGAGGAGATTACCATCCTGCGCGGCAGCAAGGGGAACACTCCCTTTGCCACCTTTCAGGCGGTCTATACCGCGACCGGAGCGCCGGTGCCAGGCATGACGGGGGAGAATGCTGGCGAAATGCTGCTGGGTGTGCCGCGGGAGGTGTTTGAGCGCTCCGCCTTTATCGGGCAGGACGCCATGACGGTGGATGCAGCCCCCACGCTTGAGGGGCGCATCGCGGCGCTTGTCTCCACAGGGCAGGAGGAGATATCCTACTCGCAGGTGGAAAAGCAGCTGAGAGACTGGAAAAACCGGCGCAGATTCAACCGCAGCGGACTGTTGCCCGCGCTCGAGGAGGAATTGCGCAAACTGGAGGAAAACCTCGCGCGGCAGGAGGCGGTATCTGCCCGGCTCGCCGAGGCCGACCGCAGCGCTGCCGCGCTGGAGGAGGAAGTAACACGCCTGCGCCGCGAGCGCGCCGCACAGGAAAGCACCGTCCACGCTGCGCAGCGCGCGCAGTATGAAGCGGCAGAGAGGGAATACCGGTCCACAGTGGCGGAAGCAGAGCGCCTGCGCAAAATGGCAGAGGGGATACCGCCGGAGGATATCCTGCGCGACGGGCAGGGGCAGCTGGCCTATCTGCGCACAGTGGAGGCAAATCTTCGCCTGGCCGAGCAGCACGTCGCGGAGGCGCTGCAGGCTGAGCAGGCGGCGCTTGCCGCGCGGGAGGACCCACAGTTTTCCGACCGGAAGCCGGACGAGCTGTGGGAACAGGCGGTGCGGGATGAGGCGGCGGTCGGCCAAAAGCGCCGGAGCCTGCTGCCCCTTTCCATTGTCCTTTTCGCCGCTTGGGCGGCGGGCGTCATTTCGTGGCTGCTGTTCGTGCCGGATACCATTCTGCTGCTGTACGCCGCCATTGCCTGCGGTGCCGCAGGGTTGATTCTGCTGATTGTGGCGCTTGTGCTGCGCGGACGTGCAAGTGCGCGAAAAAGGGATATTCTGGCGCGCTATGGGGTGGCGTCTGCAGAGGAAATTTTGCCGCGTGTCAGCCAGTACCGCGAAAAGTGGACGGCGGCGGCAGAGGCGACGCGCACACGGGAAAACGTGCAGGCGGCACGTGCGCAGCTGCTTGCGGAGCAGGAGGATATGAAGCGCGCCCTGCTGGAGCTGGTGCGCCCCTTCGAACCAAAGGTACAGGAGATGTTCGGCGTATCGGCGGCGATCTCCAAGGCGCTGAGCATCGGGGAAAAGCTGGAGAAAAGCAATGTCGCCCTTGCGGGGGCAAAGCGGTTGGTGGATTCCCTCCCCGTACCACAGCCGGAGGTGGAGTCGGGCGGAGATGCTGACGGTATCTCCCCCCGCTTTGCACCCGACGAGACGGCGTGGCGGCTTGCCCAGGCAGAGCAGGAATTGCAGGAGCTGGGGCGCGTACGCGCCCACGCCCGGGGCGAGCTGAACCAGAAGGGTGCGCCGGAGCAGATCAGGGCGCGGCAGGCGCAGCTGCAAGCGGACATCACAAGGCGGGGAGCGGAATATGAGGCGCTACAGATTGCCATGGAGGTCATGGGAGAGGCGAACAACGACATGCAGGCACGTTTTTCCCCCGCGCTCAACCGCCTTGCGGGAGCGTGGATGGAGCGGCTGACCGGCGGGCGGTATGACGCGGTGACGCTCGACCGCGCGTTTACGGCGACCGCGCGAGAACGCGGTACCGTTCTGCCGCATGAATCCATCGCCCTCTCGCGCGGGACAAGCGACCAGCTTTATCTGGCGGTGCGCCTTGCCCTGTGCGAGCTGTTGCTGCCGAAAGATTCCTCCGTCCCGCTGATTCTGGACGATGCACTTGCCTTTTTCGACGACGCAAGAGCGGAGCTTGCGTTGCAGGTGCTCAGGCAGATGGGAAAAACGCGGCAAATTCTGCTCTTTAC
>JAJBUC010000131.1 GCA_020860545.1 Oscillospiraceae bacterium
AGGGTGCAGGGCGGAGCCCTGCCGCCCGCTGCGCAGGCGAAAATAAGGGACAAGCGAACAAAGGGCAAGGGGAACCCCCTCCAGAAGGCGTACCGCTCAGCGACAAAAAAACCGTATGAATGACGTGCATTCATACGGTTTATGCCCATGTGCCGCGATGCGTATCGGCGCTCAGGAGAGGTACGTGTGGAGCATCTGGAAAAAAACGTCCACATCCAGCGGTTTTGCGAGGTGTCCGTTCATACCCGCGTCGAGGCAGCGCTGAGCGTCCTCTTGAAAGGCGTTGGCCGTCATGGCGATAATGGGGACGGCGTTCGCCGCCGGGTGGGCAAGCGCGAGGATTTGCCGCGTCGCGGCGATGCCGTCCATCACCGGCATCTGCATATCCATCAGGATCAGGTCATACCGTGTGGGGTCGGCGCGGAAGCGCTCGAGGGCCTCCTTGCCGTTCTCGGCGGAGACTACCGCCGCGCCCGTGCCGTCGAGAATGGTGATGATAATCTCGCGGTTAATCTCAATATCCTCGGCGAGCAGGATGGTTTTGTCATGCCAGTGGTCCGCCGGCCGGGCGGGTGCCGCGGAGGGGCGTATCATGGAATCGTCCGTCAGCTTGACGATGGTGTTGTACAGGGTGCTCGGCAAAATCGGCTTGGGCAGAAAATGGGTGATGCCGTAGCCCTTCACCTGCTGCTCAATCTCGCTCCAGTCGGAGGAGGAGATCATGATGACGATCAGGTCGTCCCCCAGCAGGCGGCGCAGCTGCTCGGCGGTGGCGCCGCCGTTCATATCGGGCATGTTCCAGTCGATAAAGACCATGCTGTAGGGGCGCTTTTCCTGCAGGCTTTTGCGCACGAGCGCGATTGCCTGCGCGCCGGAGGCGGCGGTGTCGCAGGAGAGGGAGAAGCTGTCGAGAATATTCTGAAAATACTCCAGCACGTCCTCGGCATCATCCACGACCAGTATGCGGGAGGTGGGGGAGACGCGCTTGAGCACATGGATGGCGGGGATCGCCTCGCCCCACGTCACGGGCACCTCAAAGAGGAAGCACGAGCCGTGGCCGAGCTCGCTCTCCACCCAGATCGTCCCGCCCATGAGCCCGATGATCTTTTTGCAGATGGCAAGGCCGAGCCCCGTCCCGCCGTACTCCCGGGTGATGCTGCCGTCCGCCTGCTCGAAGGACTGGAAGAGGCGGCTCTGCTGCTCCGGCGAGATGCCGATGCCGTTGTCGGACACCTCGACATGCAGGATGCTCTCGCCCGCCTCGCCCTGCTGTTCCCGGATGCGCAGGGTGATGTCGCCGCCCACGGGCGTAAATTTGACGGCGTTGTTCAGGAGATTTGTCAGCACCTGCGACAGACGCAGCGCATCGCGGACCATTTTCTTTTGGAACACGGTGTTAAAATCCAGATGCAGCAGCTGCCGCTTTTCGTCGAGCCTGACCTGAATGACGTCCAGGATGCTCTGGGTCATCTGCTCAAAATCAAAGGGTGTGGGCGTGATTTCAAACTTGCCCGATTCGATCTTCGACATGTCCAGCACGTCGTTGATAATGGCGAGCAGCTGCCGGGAGGAGGCGTCGATCTTATCCAGGCAGTGCTGGATTTTATCCGGGTCGGAGGATGCTTTCGCAATGGTGGTCATGCCGATGATGGCATTCATCGGCGTGCGGATTTCGTGGCTCATGCGGGAGAGAAAGTCCCCCTTCGCCTTCGTGCTCGACACCGCAGCCTCCCGCGCCTGGTTGAGCTGTGAGAAGGTCTCGTTGCGCGTGACGGAGGCGGCCAGCACGAGCGAACCGACGGCCATGATATCCGCCTCATCCGCGCTGAACAGGCGGTCCGACGTGGTATTGTCAAACCCGATAAAGCCCCAGAACTCACCCTGCAGGGTGAGGGGGATGAGCATGGTGGTGATGACATCGTCCATGTGGGTCAGGAGGATGGTTTCGGCGGTATCCGGCCCCAGCCGCGCGCGGATAATCCGGCGGGTGTCCTCCTGCTGCCACTGCGGGACCAGCATATCGTAGCCGAGGGCGTGCTCCGGCCCCATCTCCCGGCCGGACGGCGTGTGCACGGACCATTCGATGCGCGGAAAGGCGCAGAGCCTGCCGTCCACCACCACATTGCGGTAAAAGTAGGCGCGGTCGGCCCGCACGCTCTCCGCGAGCGATTGCAGCGACTTGGACAGCACCGTGTTATAGGACTGGTGAAACCCGCCGATGATGATGTACGACGCCATGTTCGACGCGCGGAGTATACGGTTTTGCTCGGCGAGCGATTCGTTCGTCGTCCCGGCGGAGAGCTGCTGCATGTCCCGCTCAATCATGCGCGCCTTGTCCTCCGCCCATTTCAGGCGCGTGAGGTCGGTGGCAAGCGCCGCAATCCGGGTCGGCCTGCCCACGTCGTCGCGCTCATAGACAATGGCCGCCTCGGATACCCAGACAAGGCTGCCGTCAACGCGCCGCATGCGGTATTCGATGTGATACCGGTCCGTCTCACCGGACAGAACCGACTGCATCGCCTCCATCACCATCGCCCGGTCCTGCTCGTAGGTGAGCGCCTCCTTGGTGTTGCCGGTGTGGGGCAGGTCGCCCGGCTCGTAGCCCGTCAGCAGGGTGATGTTGCGGTTCAGGCTGATTTCTCCCGTCGGGATGTGGAGGTTAAACAGCCCAATGCCCGCGTAATCGGCGAGGGTCTCGATTGCCTCCACGCTCAGGCCCGGGCTGTTGGCTATGTAATCGTCAAGTGAAAATCTGCTCATAGGATCAGAAAACCTCCCTGTGTAATCTGGCGCAGGAGCACGGGCGTCTTTCGGTCATGCCTGCATCCTACAGCAGCGCTTCTATGGCCGGTTCCAGCTTATCCGGGGTATAGCCGGGGGAATACCGCCCCGCCACGCTGCCGCTCCGGTCGATGAGGAATTTTCCGAAATTCCACTGGATCTCCCCGGCGGGCAGGAGGGGGTGCAGCAGCTTGATCTTCTTCGCAAACGACTGCGCGCCCTCATCCATGATATCCTCCCGCGCCTGCGCCTTCAGCCAGGCGTACAGCGGGTCGGCCTTGTCGCCGTTTACCTCAAGCTTGGCAAAGCGGGGAAAGGTGGTGCCGTAATGGAGGGTACAGAACCGGCCGATCTCCTCGTCCGTCCCCGGCGCCTGCCGCATGAACTGGTTGCAGGGGAAATCCAGAATCTCAAATCCCCTGTCCTGATATTTTTGATAGAGCGCCTCCAGCGCCTCATATTGGGGCGTCAGGCCGCACTTGGTGGCGGTGTTGACGATCAGAAGTACCTTCCCCTCGTATTGGGACAGGGAACAGGTATCCCCCTGCGCGGTTTTTACTGAAAAGTCATAGACAGTCATTTGCCTTCCTCCCATATTATTCATAACATAAATATAATGTAACCCAATCCGCTTTCCCTGTCAAGCGGGGCTGCCTTCCCCATGAGGGCTTGTCCTCTTATTTTCGCCTGCGCAGCGGGCGGCCGGGCTCCCCCCGGCACCCGAGTTTAGGGGGGGG